>JAYTJO010000518.1:0-26751 GCA_043730975.1 Thermoleophilia bacterium
GGTACTCGGCCGCGAAGGGCCTCGCGCCCATCATTCGCGCTGTTGCCCTCGCTCGCACCACGGGTCTCGACGTTCGGCTCAATGCCCACGGCACATCGACACACCCGGGTGAGGCGGCGAACCTCGCTGTCCTCCGTGCCCTCGTCGCTGAGCTGGAGCTTGCCGAGTGGATCGAGCTCGGCCCGCCGCTGCCACGGCACGAGATACCCGAGCTCCTGGCAGGGTCGACGGCTCTCGTCAACAACATGCGGCCCGGTGCGCCCGACAAGGTCGTCTATGAGGCGTGCGCGGCCTGTCGGCCGGTGATCGTGTCCAACCCGCTGTTCGATGAGCTACTCGACGACCTCACGCCACCGCTGCGTTTCCCGCTCGACGACGTCGATGAGCTGGCCGCGCGGATCGCCAGCGTCGGGGCCCTCGATCCGGAGGCTCGCGACGTTCTCGGCCGAACGCTACGCGAGCGCGTGGTGGCCCGTCACTCGGTCGGTTCGTGGGCGGACGCCGTCGTGTCGCTCTGCGCCGGTAGACCGCCGAGCGCATCTCGGTAGACCGCGAGCGTTCGCTCGGCCATCGCCGCGACCGAGAACAACGTGCGCGCGCGCTCGAGGCTCGCTGCGCCGTAGGAGCGCGCGCGCGCCGGATCGTCCAGGAGGTTGTTGATGGCCTCCGCCAGCTGCGACACGTCGTCGGGAGGGACGAGGAGGCCGGTGGTTCCATCGGCAACGATCTCGGGGATGGAGCTGACCTCACTTGCGACGATCGGCAGCCCGGCAAGCATCGCCTCGAGCAAGGCGAGGCCGAAACCTTCCCAGCGGGCGGGGTGAACGAATACCTCCGCTCGGCTGAGCCAGTCTGCGACGTCACCGACGCTTCCCGCGAGGTGGACGGCATCGGAGATCCCACGCGCCTCCGCAAGAGCCTGTAACGGCTTCCTCTGGGAACCGAGCCCGAGAACGACGAGAACGGTATCCGGATGTCGCTCACGCACCCGCGCCAGAGCTTCGATCGCGACATCCAGGCCCTTCTGCTCCTCGAGTCGGGAGACGGCGAGGAGCACGCGAGCCTGTGGCGGGAGGGTCGGCCCACCGGGGGGTCCCCAGGCGGCGGGGAGCTCGTCGAGGCCGTAGTGCACGACCGACACCTTTTCCGCGGGAAGGCCGACGCCCTCGATGTTGAAGCGCGCGAGCGCATCGGTGATGCAGATCACACGACGGGCTCGTCGCGCGCAGAGCCGCTCGACGTGGCGGAACGGCCCCAGGCGGAACGGATCGTCGTTGTGCTTGGTCGAGACGACGGCCGTAAGTCCTGCGGTGACGGCTCCGTAGACGTCGGCGTGCACGAGGTGGGTGTGGACGATGTCCGGCCCCGCCCGTCGCAGGACGTGCCTCAGGCGGTACGCCAGCATGGGGTCGAGGTCACGTGGTGCCCGTAGGCGTACGTATGGGACATCGATCCGGTCGAGCTGCTCGTAGAACGGATCGGGGTCGGCATCGTCGAGGCCGATGAAGGTGGCATCGACGCCACGCTCGCGCAACGCGGGGAGCAACGTCAGTAGATGCCGCTCCGATCCTCCGACTCCGCGAAGGCGATGGACGTGGACGACGTTCACGCGGCCGGCTTCCTCGTGCCACGCATGCTGAACGCCCTGGAGGCGCGAGCAAGCGTGATTGCGGCAGGCACGCAGAGCAAGAAATCCCAGGGAGCGCGGTAGCGCACGGTGCCGGCAAACACCATCGCCATCACCGTGCCATACGCAAGCAGCAGCAGCGTCAGCGCCAGGTACCGCCGCGGGAGCCGTGCCAGGCCAGCGAGCGCGAGGGCGTACAACGCCAGGACGTAGAGCGGCTCGAAGACGTTGCGGGCGAGGCGTGAACCGGCGCTGCGCGACCCACCTTCCTCGACGGTCACGGAAGGCCGCCACAGCATCCAGGCCGCCTGTGCGGACAACTTCGCTTTCTCGCGGGGCTCCGTACGCCAGAAGTGCATCACCTCGCTGCGGTAGAAGCGCATCTGCGCACATTCGTCGATTGCAGTGGGCTTGCCACCGGCCGTCAGATCGGCCGCGAGCTCCGGCCACGGCGGCGCTCCGGGAATCTCGGGCACCTGGTCGATCCAGCCCCCATCGCGCAAGATCCGGAACGTCGCGGGATTGTTCGCCTTCCACAGCGCTCGTGCATCAGTCGTGATCGTTGCACAGCCGACGGAGATGTCATTACGGACGACCCACGGGGTGACGACGACCCCGGTGGCGACGACGAGCGCGGCGGCGGCGAGGACGCCTGACCGCCGGGGCGCAATCGTCCAGAGGAGGTAGCCGGCGAGCGCAACCGGAAGCAACGTCAGTCGGGCGTTCCCGAGAATCGCGAATCCGGTCGCGAGGCCGGCTGATGCTGCGATGCGCACGGAGGCCCGTTCGGTCGCGATGACCACGAGAAGGGTGAGCAGGGCCGCGAGGAAGCCGTCGAGAACCTCTCGATTCACGTGGACGTCGTGCCAGATGAGGTACGGATGTAGGGTCGAGAGGAGTGCCGCCACGACTCCGATGCCCCGCGTGGCGATCCGGCACCCGATCGCATAGACGAGCAGCGCGGTTCCGGTGGCGACGACGATCTGAGCCAGCCCGACAGCAGCCCAGGAGTGACCGAACGTCGCGTAGAGGGGCGCCAGGAACAGGGCGTACAGAGGCTGGGTGTAGCCCGACGGCACGCCGGCGATGAACCCGAAGGTGCCGGAATCGACGAGGGTCCGGGCGAAACGGTCGCTCTTCTCGGGCAGCGACCCGATCAGGTCGTCGCGCTCGACCGCGACCACGAGGAGGCGCGGAAGAACCGCTGCAAGGGAAACGACGAGAATTGCGGTCCGTCGGGTCATGCAGGAGCGGGCGTGGCATCGGCGGTGTAGCGCTGCTGCCAGAGCTCGAGCATGATCAGCGCCCAGATGCGCGCACCGTGGTCGGCACTGCCCTCGGTGTGCTCGCTGAGGAGGGCCTCGACCGCCTCGGGCCTGAACTGGCCCCGATTGCGAGCCGCCGTCCCGAGCAGAACGTCCCCGGCAAGGTCGCGAAGCTCGCCCCGGAACCAACGTGCGACGGGGACGCCAAAACCCGCCTTCCCGCGCTCGAGGATCTCCGGGGGGAGATCCGCTGCAAACGCCCGACGAAGTGCGACCTTCCCGGTCGAGCCGTCGAGTCGGAGATGATCCGGCAGGCCGAGCGCCAGCTCGGCGAGGTGGTGGTCGAGGAACGGTGCACGGAGCTCGAGCGAGTTCGCCATCGAGGCAATGTCTGCCTTGTAGAGCAGATCGTCGGGCAGGTACGTCTCGACGTCCGTCAGCTGAAGTCCCGTGATGCCTGCCGCTCGTGGCGGACCGAGCAGCGAGCCTGCTGTCGCGAGTTGTCCGAGTCGATTGTGGGCCTCGTCTGTCCAGAGGCTGCGGCGCAGCTCGAGCGGAAACACCTGCATCAGCTGCCCATAGCGCTCCGCCGGCTCGAGACCGATCGTGTCGAGGAAACGAGCTGCCCGGAATGCTGCCGAGCGTGGCTCGGTCCTGGCCGACCGCACTACCCGTAGGCTTCTCGCTGCGGCGGAGGCAACGCCGCCCGGGACGTGGTCGAGCCGGGCTGCCAGCGCGTGTGCGCGGTATCGCTCGTAGCCACCGAAGACCTCGTCGCCACCATCTCCGGCGAGTGCAACGGTGACGAAGCGACGGGCGTGCTCGCAGACGAGAAAGGTCGGGAGTGCAGACGAGTCGCCGAACGGCTCGTCGTAGGCGTCCGCGAGGCGCGGCAGCAGCGCCGCAGCGTCGGGCTCCACGAGCAGTTCCTCGTGGATCGTGCCGAAGCGCTCGGCGACGGCCCGCGCGTACGGTCTTTCGTCGTAGCGGGCCTCGGGAAAGCCGACCGAGAATGTGCGCACGGGCTCGGCGCTCTCGTGCGCCATCGCCGCGACGACCACGCTCGAGTCGATTCCTCCCGAGAGGAGGGCCCCGAGCGGCACATCGGCGACGAGGCGCTTGCGCACAGCCGCGAGGACGCCTTCGCGCACGGCCGCGACCCATTCCTCGTCGTGGAGTCGCCTCGGTTTTGCCTGCAGTTGCCAGTAGCGGCTCACGGTTGCGACGCCGTTCTCGACGACGAGAACGCATCCCGGCGGCAGACGGTTGATTCCCTGCAATGCAGTCCGATTCCCCGGCACGTATCCGAGCGTGAGGTAGGCGTCGAGCCGTTCGAGGTCGACCTGACGTCCGACCGACGGAAAGGCGAGGAGCGCCTTCAGCTCCGACGCGAACGCGACCGTCCCGTCCGTCAGTTGCGTCCAGAGGAGCGGCTTCTTGCCGAAGCGGTCGCGTGCGAGGAGCAGGCGCTGTCGTGACTTGTCCCAGAGTGCGAGGGCGAACATGCCGTCGAGGTATTCGACGAACGAGTCGCCGTGCCGCTCGTAGAGATGCGGCAGGGCGGGGGTGTCGCCGGCCCCGCTGAGTATGTGACCCTGGCTCTCGAGCTCTGCGCGGAGTGCTCGGTAGTTGTAGATCTCGCCGTTGAACACGACGACGACATTGCCGTTCTCGTTCTCGACGGGCTGATCGCCGGTCGCGAGGTCGATCACGCGCAACCGTCGATACCCGAGCGAGCACCTTCCGAGAGCCGCCGTCGCTCCGTGGTCCGGGCCGCGGTGACGGATTGCAGAGGTCGCCCGGGCGACCGAGCCCGGGTCAGGGTGCTCCCGGCCCTCCGCCACCACGACTCCGCAGATTCCGCACATCGCAGTAACGGTACAGCCGCTCGACCACGGCATCCCGTGAGCACGCTCGAAGGAGGGTTCCGTGAAGGTGACTACAATCTCTTCAGCGTGGAATCCAAACCGGTCATCTCGCCGGAGCGGCCCGTCCCCGCAGATCTCGCGCCGGAAGGGCCGTCAGGCGACGTACGTGCCTCGCGCATCTACGTTCTCTCTCGTGGGCCTGTGCTGACGCTGGCGCGCCGCGCCTTCAGCATCCTCACCCTGGCGGCACTCGACGTGCTTGGGCTCGCGCTCGGCGTGATGCTTGCCCTGACGGTGCGCACGATCGCCTACGGCAAGCCTGTCTATTGGTCGCTCCTCTGGCAGGAAGGGCCGGAACAGTGGTTGAGGTTCCTTGCCCCGATCACGATTCTCCTGTTCCTGCAAGCAGGGCTCTACGCCTCGCGTGAGCAGCGCGCCGGGCCTGGCCGGGTCGTCTCGTCGCTCGTGCTGGTGGCGCTCGTGATCCTCGCCTTCGGCTTCGGGACAGGGTACGACTTCACCACGACCGGCCTGATTCCGACCGCAGTCGTCACCTGCGCGCTCACGATCGGCCTTCTTCGGTGGGCCTACGATTCTGCCGCCCTCGAGGTGATGCGGATCGCCGGCATTCGCAGACGTGTCGTGCTCGCCGGGGAAGGCATCGGCCTCCAACGCCTACAACGCGAGCTCGGTGCTTCGCGTGACGGGATCAAGTACGACCTCGTCGGTGCCGTGACGTCGATCGTCGAGCCGGGCCTCAACGTGCTCGCAACCGCGATCACGGATCTCCAGGACGTGCTCGAGCGGGAGCGCCCCGACGAGCTGATCCTCAGCGAAGCCGACTACGACGAGCGAACCGTCCTCGCGATCGTCGAGGTCGCACATAGGGCCGGTGTGAGGGTGCGGCTGGCACCGAACACGACCGAGCTGCTCGTCCAGAAGGGGGAATACGTCCCGGGTACCGGCATGCCGCTCTTCGAGCTGCGGCCTCCGATCCTGACGGGATTCGACTGGGCCCTGAAGCGCTCGTTCGATGTCGTCGTCGCGTTCGTTCTCCTCGTGGTGCTGATTCCGCTCTGGGTGCTCGTTGCTCTCGCGATCAAGCTCGAGTCGCGTGGGCCGGTGTTCTTCGTCGACCGCCGCGTGGGCGTGGGGGAGCGCGAGTTCGGAATGCTCAAGTTCCGGACGATGGTGGTCGGTGCGGCGGAGCAGCAGTCGAAGCTGGAGGACGACAACGAGGCGACGGGTGCGTTGTTCAAGATGCGGGACGACCCGCGCGTGACCCGCGTTGGCCGCGTCCTCCGGCGTCTCTCGATCGACGAGCTGCCACAGCTGATCAACGTGGAGCGCGGGCAGATGAGCCTCGTCGGGCCACGGCCTCTACCGTTGCGCGACTATGAGCTCCTCGAGGAATGGCATCGCGCCCGCTACCTCGTGCTGCCCGGCATGACGGGGCTCTGGCAGATCTCCGGGCGCTCGGGACTGTCGTTCGACGACCTCGTCAGGCTCGACTTCACCTACCTCGAGCACTGGTCGCTCTGGCTCGACATCACCATCATCCTGAAAACGATTCCGGCTGTCGTGTCGGGGCGCGGCGCGTATTAGGGCGGTGCCCGACAACGGTGCTTGTGTTTGCCCCAAAGGTCGACCGTTGTCGTGCTCTGTCTCGGGAGAGGCTGCGCCAATCTCCACTACGGGTTTACCGGTGCGACGTCTGGGGACGGAGCATTAGTGTCCAGCAGACCGCTTCGCGAGCGCCTGGGATAGTTCCTCCACGAGAAGCGGCACTGTTGCTGCTGCGCCGAGAACGGCAGACGTTGTCACACGGTTTGCACTGAGGTCGAGATACACATTGAGTTCGAGCGGCGAGATTGCGTAGATCCAGGTGAGGCCTCCGAGCGAGAGTCCGACATACGTCAGCACGAACCCGCCGAGGGCGCGGCGACCGATCACGAGCGCAGCAATGGCAAGGACGATGGTGAGCGGCACCAGGATCCCGACTCGGCCGGTATCCGTCGCGTACCCGATGAGCCTGCTAACGGCCTCGGCGGCGCGAGAAACGCGCTCGTCGAGGCCGCCTGAACCGAGCGGCTTCGCGAGATCGTAATCGCCGGCTCCGAGAGAATCAGCGCGGACGCGCAGCCGCCAGGGAAGGATCGCGAGGCCCACGACAGCCCCTGCGATGATGACGTGCAGCCGCCGCCCGCGAGCAACCACGAGCAGGCCTAACAGTGCCGCACACGCGTAGAGAAGGCCCTCGTTCTTTGTGAGCGCTGCCGCGGCGAAGAAGACGACAGCGATCGTGAGCCAGGGAGTGCCGCGGTCGATCAGCCAGCGGGAGGAGGCTGCCATGCCGGCCGCGATGAACACCGCGAGGGGGACGTCCGCGTAGCCGGTGGCGAGTTGGACGAAGAACACAGGAGCCACGGCGACGGCGACGATCAGCGGCAGGAGCACGACTGGACGCACGCGGTCTCTGAAGATCCCGAAGAGCGCGAGTAGGCCGGCAAGACCGATCACGAGGCACTGCAGAATGACGAGCCTACCCTCGAATGTTCCGGCCGAGCGGATCCCGATCGCGTGCAGGACCGGCACGACAAGGGGGTACTCGGGGTGCGGCCCATCGAAGAGATCGTTGCTGAACACCGCCGGGTCGGCCCAGCCGAGGGCCGCAAGTGCGCGGCCCTTCATCGCCCACATCGCCCACCCGTCGTATTCCGCGAGTGGTGTGACGCGAAACGTTGCAATGGCTGTAGCGGTCACGACACCGAGGACAGCGATGGAGCCCACGACGGCTGCGCGATCGATTGTCGTCCACGCCATTGTTCGCGTGGCGGCAGCCGGCCGTAGCCGCCAGAAGCCGGAGGCAAGAGCAGTTGCTGCGAGCAGGAACAGCGTGATTGGTCCGATCCCGACGTGGAACGGCTCGAGTGTGGCACCGATCAGGCCGACTGCTGCCATGCCGGTGAGCGGCGCGAGCGCGGCTCGGCGCCGGAGATCGCCGGTCGTGGGCGCGACGCCGAGGAGGACGAGCAGCCCAAGTCCCACGAGCGTCATGAGGGCATTCGCGCCGAGTAGCCCGGCCGTCGTCATCGGATTCTCCGGATGCAGACGGGGCGGCTGCTCGGGAAGCACTCAGCGCGGTGCGGTAGCGTGGGTGGCTTGAAGAAGACGAGAACGTTTGCGTCCTCCGGCGACCGAACCTGGATTGCAGGGAGGAGCCAGAAGGACGCGTAGGTTCGCGCGACGAGATTCTCGATCACCGCATCCTGGCTCGTCTCCGGTTGCCCGACCACCGCGTAGCGGTCGCCCCGATGCAGGCGCGCCCGAAGCTCGTCCCAGCTCGCCGCGTCGAAGGCATTCTGCGCGCCGGCTTCGCGCTCCCGCTCGGAAGCGGTCAACACGCCGTAACGGGCCCGGTAGCCGCCGAGTTGATCCCAGAATGGCCGGACAGTGAGTGCTGCCGAGACGACGAGGGCCGCGCATGCGGCAGCGATCACGAGACGGTGAGCAGAAAGCGAACGGCCCGAGTGGTCGTCGGCGGTCTCGGGTAGAAGGTGACCCATGGTTATCCAGGATACGTCGCCTGCCATCGCTGTACGCTTCTCTGCTGATGCGGGCTCCGAAGATTCCGGCGGTCTGGGTTCCGGAGGCCGCTGCGTTGGCGGTGATTCTAGGCATGCAGGCGCTGCTCTTCGCGCGCGGACTCGGCGCAGCCGCGCTGTTCGACGAAGGTGTATATCTCGGCAGTCTCGACGCGCTTCGGGCCGGCCAGCAGCTTGGGGCTGACGTCTTCGCGGCTCAGCCGCCCGGATTTTACTTCGTCCTGCGGGCGGCGGCGGCGGTGTTCGGGAACACCGTTGACGGCGTCCGAACGGGCGTTCTGGTGCTCGGTCTCCTCGGGAGTCTCGGCGCATATGTTGCGTTGCGGGTGACGGTTGGAGCCGCGGCGGGGCTCCTCGGTGCGGCGTTGCTCGTGATAGCCCCACCGATTCCGCTTTATGCGACGCGTGTACTCGCCGACCTCCCGGCACTTGATCTCGTTCTCCTCAGCCTTGCCGCTGCGGCGCTTGCGTGCTCCGCGGGCCGCGCCAGCGGACGATGGGCGGTCGCCGCCGGCATGTTGGTCATGGCCGCATGCTCGATCAAGTTGAGTGCGGCCGTTGCCGCACCGGTGGTCGTTCTGCTCCTCCTTCGGGACAGGCGGCGCGTCAACCTCGTCGGAGCTTGTGCGGGAGCCGCCTCGGTGCTCGCCGTCGTTCTCTTGCTGAACGTCCGCGCTCTGCCGGAGCTCCGTGCAAGCGTCATCGACTATCACCAACAGCTTCGAAACTTCGGCTCGCTTGAAAGGCTCGGGGGACCGTCACCCGTACAGACGCTGCTCGATCCTCGCGCGGCATTCACGTGGCTCGTCGTCGGTGCCGCGGCACTGGCCGTCGCTCACTCCGTTCGCGACCGGAGGGTACGTGTCTCGCCGTTTGCGGTGCTCGCCTGCTGTGGTGTCGCACTCGCCCTCTTGCACCGACCGCTCTTCGAGCATCACCTCGTCGCCGTCTCTGTCGGTTTCGCGGTGGCCGCCGCCGAGCCGCTCGGCCGCGAGCTTGCGGGGACAATGGGCGCGAGACGGATGCTGCTGGCCGGTCTCGTTGGACTGGTGATTGCCGGAGGGTACGTCCAACAAACCCGGAGGGTGATGACGGAGTTGCCGCAGGATGATCCGAGCTTGGCGGTGGACATCGCAGTGCTGGCGCAACGAACGAGGCCAGGCGACATGGTTGTCAGTGATCAGCCGATTCTTGCGTATCGGGCCCGGAGATCCATGCCCGGCAACGTCATCGATACCTCGTATACGCGGTTTGTGACAGGGCTCCTCACCGATCGCGACGTGCTGCATGCTGTCGATGTCGACTGCGCCAAGGCCGTCGTTGCCGGTCGAACTTTCATAACGAGACCCCACCTCCTCCGCGAGTTCGAGCGGCGTTTCGCGGTGGTCGAACGCCACCCGCTCGCGACAGTCTTCTTCGATCGACGAGTGCCGTGCCGCTGAAACCACGGAGCAGGTGGAGGGAGCCACCTCTAGACTTGCCGCGATGAGGAGTCCAAAGATTCTTGCCGTCGCGTCGGCCGTCGATCTCGATTTCCGTTACGGCTGCACGCCCGCGTGGTGGCAGCTCTGGAAAGGCATGTACGAGGCCGGCGTCGACCTTGTCGTAACGCCCTACCGTGGACGGCCCGTGGACTCGCCCTGGTGGCGTACGGCTCCGAACCCAACGTATCGGGAGGGCGAGTCCTACGCGGCCGTCCGAAGCGGTCTGGCACGGCTCAAGGGCGACAGATATCTGCGGCGCGGCGAGGACGCGCCAGAAGAGTCGGCTCTCGACAGAATCACGCGCGAGACAATCTGGCGTGTCGTCACGCCGCGCTGGCGCCGGCATCTCGAGCGGCTCGTCGAGCGGGAGCGCCCCGACGCCGTTGTCTTCTTCACCGTGCCGATGGCGCATTTCCGCGGCATCCCCACGGCGCTCCGCGAGCGGTTTGGGATACCGGTCGTCTTCTACGACGGAGACGTGCCGATGAGCCTGCCCGAGTTCGGAGGCATGGACACAGGGTTCAACTACTACCACGGTGCCGACCCATCCGAGTACGACCTGCTCCTGTCGAACTCGCAGGGTGGGTTGCCGCGCCTGCTCGAGCTCGGCGCCCGCCGGGCCGAGTCCGTCTTCTGGGGCGCAGACCCCGAGTTCTTCGCACCGCAGGCGATCGCGAAGGAGATGGACGTTTTCTTCTACGGCTACGGCGACAAGTTTCGGCAGGAGTGGACGGCCGCGATGGTAGGCGAGCCGAGTAGAACGGCGCCCGAGATCGACTTCGTCCTGGGGGGACGGGATTTCCGCGGCGACACCGGTAATGCGCGTGAAATCGGCGACGTGCCGTTCAATGTCTTCGCACGCACCATCTCAGCTGCCCGAATCAACCTCAACGTGACGCGTCGCTCGCACGCCACCGTGCCGCTCTCGTCCACGTGCCGACCGTTTGAGCTCGCCTCGGCGGGGGCCGCGATCGTCTCCAACCCTCACGAGGGCATCGACCAGTGGTTCGAGCCGGGGAGCGAGATCCTCGTGGTCGAAAACGAAGCGCAGGCATTGGCCGCCTACCGGGAGCTGCTGGATGACCCCGCCGAGGCCGCCGCGATGGGTGCGCGCGCGAGAGAGCGGGTGCTCGACGAGCACACCTATGCACATCGAGCGCGCCGCGTGCTCGATCTGCTCGGCCTCTCCACCACGGTGCCAGCTTGACGGCAGGCAGGATCATCGCGATTGTGCCAGCGTTCAATGAGGCAGGGGCCATCGCCGGCGTCGTTGACTCCATTCGGGCAGTTGGCCCTGAGTACGACGTCGTCGTAGTCGACGACGGCTCGGTCGACGACACCAGCGCAATCGCGCGACTGCACGGCGCGTCGGTCGTGACGCTGCCTTACAACATCGGGATCGGTGGCACCGTCCAGACTGGATTCAAGTACGCCCTCGAGCACGGGTACGAGACGGCGGTGCGTCTTGACGGCGACGGGCAGCACGACCCGAGCGAGTTGCCAAAGCTCCTCGGGCCGATAGCGCGCGGCGAGGCGGACATCGTCACGGGGTCGCGATTTGTCGACGGCAGCGGCGAGTACCGTCCACCGCTGGCACGCCGCATCGGGATCATCTGGTTCGCAAAGATCGTTTCAGTCCTCACGCGACAGCGTGTCACCGATACGACTTCGGGCTTCCAGGCGCTTAATCGCAAGGGCGTCGAGCTGTTCGCGCGGGACTACCCGAACGACTACCCGGAGGTCGAGGCAACCGTACTCGTCTTCAAGCACCGATTGCGGCTCGTCGAGGTGCCGGTGGCGATGCGGGAGCGGGAAACCGGGCAGTCGTCGATCACCTTCGTGCGCTCGATCTACTACGTGCTGAAGGTAACCCTCGCGCTCCTCATGGCGATGCTACGAAAGGTCACGGTTCCGCTGGACGAGGTGGAGGTGAAGGGCGTATGACTCCTGTAAGGGTCTCCGTCGCGGCGGCGATCGCTTCGCTGATCCTGATCTTGATCGTCCTCGAACTGATCCGTGGTCGCAGGCTTAAGGAGAGGTACGCCCTCCTGTGGCTCGTTACAGGCGTTGTGCTGCTTATCCTCTCCGCCTGGCGTGAAGGGCTGACGACGATCGCCGGCTGGCTCGGGGTCTCAACCTACCCGCCGGCAATCCTGTTTGCGATCGCGACGCTCTTCGTCATCATCGTGCTGCTGCACTACTCGACCGTGCTCTCCGAGCTCGACGATCAGAACACCGTGCTCGCTCAGAGGCTGGCGTTACTCGAAACCGAGGTGGAGAAGCTGCGCGCCGATAGAACGCGGTGACCGTGCGTCGTGCTACGCCGCAGTCTGTGTCCGATACCAGTCGACGGTTCGCTCGATCCCCTCGCGCAGTGGGATGTGTGCGCGGAAACCGAACAGTTCCGCGGCCCTGGACGGGTCTAGTGAGCGCCTCGGCTGGCCGTTCGGCATCGACGTGTCCCACCGGATCTCGCCGGTGTACCCAACGGCGTCTGCAACGATCTCGGCCGTCTCGCGGATCGACGTCTCGACGCCGCTGCCGAGGTTGACCGGGTCGGGGCCGTCGTAGCGCTCCGCGGCAAGCCGCAGTCCTTCAACGCAGTCGTCGACGTAGAGATATTCACGCGTCGGCGTTCCGTCGCCCCAGAGAACGACCTCGTCTCGCGACTCGGTCATCTTGCGGATCAGCGCTGGGATCACGTGCGAACTCTCCAGGTCGAAGTTGTCCCGGGGGCCGTAGAGGTTCGTCGGCAGCAGAAAGATCGTGTCTAGACCGTACTGCTCGCGGTACGCCTGCGCCCCGACGAGGAGTGCTTTCTTCGCGACCCCGTAGGGCGCGTTCGTCTCCTCGGGGTACCCGTTCCAGAGCTCCGTCTCCTGAAATGGTACGGGCGTGAACTTTGGGTACGCGCAGACGGTTCCTGCCATCACGAGCTTGCGTGTTCCGTGCAGGCGGGCCTGCTCGAGCACATGCGCCCCCATCATCAGGTTCGCGTACCAGTAACGGCCTGGGTTCGCCCGGTTGGCGCCGATGCCGCCGACCTCGGCAGCCAGGTGGAAGACCAGGTTGGGCTGCACTTCGGCGAACAAGCTGCCGGTTTGCACGGAATCGGTGAGATCGTATTGCGCATGCCTGGGCGCAATGACGTTGTGTCCGTCCGCCTCGAGGCGCTCCACGAGATGGGAGCCGAGGAAGCCCGCGCCGCCGGTGACGAGGACACGCATACGCTCATGGTACCGCTGTCCACATGGTCGTCGAAGGTGAGAACGTTCTGGCGAGGCGCAGATCTGCGGAGACGGGACCTATCGGCGCGCGTCGGCATCAGGCCCGACGGTGGTTCCGACGGCGCTTGTGAAGCCGAGAGATACCCACGCTGCGACGAACGCCAGCACGAGGCCCACTGCAAGCGTGACCGCGAGGGTGCCGATCTGCGACAGGCTCGCGGATTCTTGCACCATGGCAACAAGCTCGTTGCTCGTCGGCGACCACCAGATCGAACGGTCGGTCAGATCGCGTGCGTCGTACCATGCGGCAGGCGGCCAGGCTGCGGCGCCGAGCACCTGCACCGAGACCGACCACGCGAGAGTCAGCCCAAACGTCCATCGTAGCCACGTTCGACGTACGACAACCTCAAGTGCTGGGACGAGTAAGAGTGCGAGCAACGGGAGCGCGTCGGTGAGCAGGCGCGGCCCGAACGATTCACCCCCCCACCAGAAGGCATATCGACCGATCATGAGAACGTAAGCGAGCGCAGCGAGGGCAGTCCAGCGGTAGAGCGGCGTTCGGAATCCTTTGGCGGCGCCGACGACCGCAAAGATGAGAACAGGTGAGTACACGAGGAGGCCGCGGCCGGGTGAGATCAGGAGGCCGCTCAGTCCCTCCAGGAGGTCTCCATCGAACAGGTTGACACTCGACTCGCCCTCGGTCGTATATCCGGTGCGCAGCGGGGCTCCGAAGACGTAGACGTTGTACGCGAGCAACGCCAATCCGACGGGGAGTGCACCGAGAACGAAGCGGACCCAGTCGCGACCTGCGCGGCCGACGAGCGGGAGCAAGAAGAGGGCGATGATGGGAGTCGAGGGGCGGCTTGCCACCATTGCGGCAAGAGACGCTCCGGCGAGCGCGTAGCGTTGATCGTGAAGCGCGAGGAGCGCGAGCGTGAGGGCGAGCATGGCGGGCGCGTGCTGCCAGAGCGCCTGTCCGGCAACGCCCCAGGTGAGCGTTCCGAAGGCGTAGGTGGACGCGACAAGGAAGGCTCGGCGACGCGTCGTCAGGCGTGTCATCAGTCGGAAGAGAACGAGCACGGAGAGCGTTGCCGTCACGGCCCCCGTGAGCATGCCAGCCTCCATCCAGCTTCCCCAGTCGCTTGCCGCCGCGCCCGCCAGGTCGAAAGCGAGCACTGCCGGGAGGGCCAGCACCGCCGGGGCGAAGGGAGTTACGTTGACAGGGTGCCCCCCGCGGCCCTCGGTGACCATGAACGGACGTTCGCCCGAGCGCGCCTGGATATAGGGGAGATAGTCGTCGAGCCAGATCGTCCGC
The DNA here is from genome assembly GCA_043730975.1 of Thermoleophilia bacterium. GTDB lineage: Bacteria > Actinomycetota > Thermoleophilia > Gaiellales > Gaiellaceae > Gaiella. The sequence goes on from JAYTJO010000518.1 coordinate 14,392, forward strand.
TGTTGCACCATCGCGACGGAGGTCATCATCGTGCCGTACGTGTCGCCCGACTGGCTCCGGTGCTGCTGGCCGTAGAACGCGAAGAGGCAGATGACGGCAAGGAACGGGACCGCGCCGGCTACCATCGTGTCGATTAGGCGTGTACCTAGTCGCGGCCTGGGGTGTGCTGGGCGGGGGGCACCCCGCGGTGACCCTCCAAGCTGCTGGTCGCTCACGTCAGAACGCTGCCGGTTGGGCTTCCAATTCGTCGCTCCGCTCAGCCGGTTGTCGGCGACGGATTCCCGGTCGCTAGCCAGTCCACGCGCCCGATCCACCGCTCACGATTTTCGGCGTACCAGCGGATCGTCTCGAGGACACCCTCTTCCCACGACACCCTTGGCATCCAGCCGGTCTCGGCGGTGAGCTTCTCGTGGCCGACGCGCAGCGCCATCACGTCGCTCGCGCCCGGCCGGTAGCGCTTGGGCGTCGTCGAGACCATGCGACCGGCAGGCCAGAATCCGTTCTCCTCGCCCACGCGCAGGATCAGCTCCACCCAACCCTCCATCGAGACGTTCTCGCCCTGCCCGTAGACATAAACATCACCGGGCTTCCCGTGCGCGGCGACGGTGAGATGGCCTCGGACGCCGTCGCTACAGAAGCAGAAGTCCCGGAGCGGCTCGAGGTTGCCGAGCTCGATCGTCTCCCGGGTGAGCGCCTGCGTGATGATCGTGCCCGTGACGTAGCGGGGGTTCTGGCGGGGGCCGTAGTTGTTGAACATCCGGGTGACGACACCCGGCACTCCGAACGCGTCGTGGTAGTTCATCGTCAGGAAATCCGCTGCGACCTTCGCCGTGGCGTAGATCGACTTCGGGTTGATCGGCGAGCGCTCGTGCAGGATCAGGCTTCCGCCGTCGTCGAAATCATGGTGGTGCGAGACGTCGTCGCGAACGTTGCCGTACTCCTCTGAAGTGCCGGCGGTATCGAACTTCTCCACCTCGAGCCCGGTGTCGACGATCGACTGGAGGAGGTTTAGCGTGCCGATCGTGTTCGCCATCACCGTCTCGTAGGGGCGGTGCCAGGACTCGCCGACGTGCGCCTGGGCGCCGAGGTGGAAGATGTACGGTTTGTCGGACGCCGTCTCCTTCAGCTCGCGCATCAGGTAATCGATCGATGTCTTGTCGGTGAGATCCGCGAAGTGCACCTTCAGGTCGTTGCGAAGGTGCCCGATGTTGTTCAGCGCACCGCTCGATGTCGCCCGCACGAAGGCGTGCACGTTGGCATCGAGCGCCACGAGCGCCTCGGTCAGGTGCGACCCCATGAATCCGTCGGCACCCGTGATGAGCACGGTGCGGCCGCGGTAGATGTCCCCGAACTCCGTCCGGAGTTCCGTGATTGCCGCTTCGGTGAGGGGTGTGTCGTTGGCCATGGCGCGTACGCTTCAGCGTCGATGACCAAGCCTACCCCCTCCGCCGGACTCAGCTCGCTCGGAAGCGGCGCTATCACCGGCATCGCGCTCGCCGTGCAGACGGGACTCGCGGCCGTCGTCGGCATCGTGCTCGGCCGCGAGTTCGGCCGCGGTCCCGTCACGGACGGATTCTTCGCCGCATACGGCGTATTCATCGTGGTCGTTCTGGCAGCCAACGCGATCCGTGTCACGGTGCTTCCGTCGTTCGCGCGGGCGCGGAGCGATGGTCGCCTCGGCGGGGAAGTGGCCGCGTTCGCGTTGACGCTCGCGACGCTCGCGATGCCGCTCCTCGTCCTCGGAGTGGCTGCGGCCGATGAGATCGCCGGACTTCTGACGGGAGGTGCGTCGGGTGTGGCGCGTGAGACCGCGACCGAGGCGCTGCCGTGGATGCTGCTGGCAGCGATGTTCCAGCTCTTTGCCGGCCTCGCGGCGAGCGCTCTTGCCGCGCTCGATGACTACGTCACTCCGGCGCTCGGCTTCATGCTCGGGAGCATCGCTGGTCTGGCGCTGATTCTCCTTCGGGTCGACGCCGATGGCGTCGTCGCGCTCTCTCATGGAATGGCCCTGAACGGCGCTGTTGCTCTCGCGATCCCGCTCCTCGGGCTCGCGATGCGCGGACGCTCTCTCGCCGCACCGCTGAGTGCTGTGCGACCCGGTGGGGACTCGTACGGGGCGCGGCTCGGCACGATGGGAACCGGCATTGCCTTGCCGTTCGCGCTCCAGGCGATGTATCTCATCTGTCTCCCGTTCGCCGCCCGCGAAGGCGACGGCGCCCTCACGACATTCGGCTTCGCGTATCTGATCTCGTCTGCAATAGTCGCGGTGACGGCGTCATCGCTCGGTCTCGTGACGGCCGTGCCACTTGCGCGGGCGGGGATCGATACGGCCAGGACGGCTCGTCACGTGATCGCGTCGTCCTGGATAGCGCTCACCGTGATCGGCGCGGCAGCCGGCGTGTTCGCGCTCGCGGGAGGGCAGATTGCGAAGGCGCTGCTCGGCTCGAGTTACTCGGATGACGTCGGGGCCGAGCTCGGTCGCCTCGTCGTCGTCTTCTCGATCTGGGCAGCCGTAGCCGTTGGCGTCTCGGTGACGTTCCCGCTCATCTTCATTGCCAACCGCGGCCGGGCGCTCCCCTTGATCGCGGTAACGGCGGTCGTCCTGCAGGTCGGTCTCGCGTGGGTTGGCCAGGGACTCTTCGGGCTCGACGGTCTCGCCCTTGCTCTCGCCTGCACGACCGGGGCGGTGCTTGCCGCTTTGCTAGCGAGGCTTGGTGCGCTCCGTGTGACCTCGAGAGGGCTCGGCATCGCAGCGCTTACGGTGGCAGCGATCACGGTTCTCGCCTACGTACCGCCGGGGCTTCTGCTGCCATCCGTTATTGCTGCCGCCGCTGGTCTCGCGGTCTACGGAGCGCTTCTTGTGGTCGTGCGTCCTGCCGGCCTCCTCGCCGCGTGGCACTACCTCAGGGCGCTCGCATGAGCGGTGCCCCGCTAGCATCTCCCTCGATGTCGACCCAGGCTCAGGAACTGTACTTGGCGCTGCTGAAGAACTGCCTTACCCGGACGGGTTTCGCAGAGGAGTTCCATGCGATCGATCCCGCACGCGGAACGCTGGCCGAGCGGAGCTACAGACCGCTCAAATGGGCGCTCGGCCGGCGGGATCTTCGCATCGTTCAGGCGATCGATACGAAACAGCGCTCGGTCGGCGACTACTGGCCCGTGTCGGCGGAGACGATGCTCGGTCGAGAGCGCCTCGACAATGTTCAGGAGTGCGTCACCACGGTTCTTCTCGAAGGCGTCCCCGGAGATCTCATCGAGACCGGGGTGTGGCGCGGCGGCACGACAATCCTGATGCGTGCAGTCTTGGAGGCGTATGCCGATATCGAGCGCTGCGTCTGGGTAGCCGACTCCTTCGAGGGCCTCCCAGAGGCTAACGCCGCCCTCTACCCGGCGGATGCCGGGGACACCCACCATACGTGGTCGCAGCTCGCAGTCTCGGTCGATGAGGTAAAGGCGAACTTCGCACGCTACGGATTGCTCGATGACCGGGTGCGGTTCTTGCCAGGCTGGTTCAAGGATTCACTACCCGTTGCTCCGATCGAACGACTCGCGGTTCTCCGAATCGACGGCGATATGTACGAGTCGACGATTGACCCTCTGCGCTACCTCTATCCCAAGCTCTCCGAAGGAGGGTTCGTGATTGTCGATGACTACTCGAACCCAAAACTGCTCGGCTGTAAGCAGGCCGTAGACGATTACCGCGCCGAGCACGACATCACGGATGAGATCACGTCAATCGATTGGACAGGGGTCTTCTGGCGGAAGTCGATCGCGTAGCCTCGTGGATGTTGCGGCGGTCGTTCTCTCGTGGAATGGGAGGGATAACACCCTCAAATGCCTGCGTTCGCTCGACAACGTCACGTACCGATCGTTTCACGTCATCGTCGTTGACAACGGCTCCACCGATGGGAGCGCTGACTCAATCTCGGTGAGCCGTCCCGGGTTGGAACTCGTCCGACTCAACGAGAACACGGGTTTCGCGAAGGGCATGAACACCGGCATTCGCCACGCGTTCGCAGCTGGAGCGGAAGGAGTTGTGACGCTCAACAACGACATGGTTGTCGACCCGGCTTTCGTCGAGCCGCTTGCCGATGCTCTCGTGTCAGATCCCCGAGCCGGCGCCGCGTGCTCACAGATCCTGTTTGCGGACCCCCCGGATCGCGTGTGGTACGCGGGGGCACCGTACGATCCGCGGCGGGGCTATCAGGGGCGTCACACGCGCTACGGGGAGCCCCCGATGCCGCTGGACGCCACACCCTACGTCACCGATCGTGCCTGCGCGGGCGCAATGCTTATTCCTCGCGGCGTCGCTGAGCGCGTTGGCCTGTTCGACGAGGAGCTGTTTGCTTATGCAGAGGACGTCGACTGGTCGCTCCGCGCGCGCCGCGTCGGTAAGCACGTGCTCGTGGTGCCTGGGAGCATTGTGCGCCATCGTGTATCGGCCGCCTCCGGTGGCGAGTCATCCCCCATGTCGCTCTACTACAACCTCCGAAACGGGCTGACAGTAGCCGAGCGCCACGCTCCTCTCGGCGCACTAGCGACCGCGCGGCGACGCGCCGAGGCGGTCGCCGCTCATGGTGTCCAGGGACTGCTCTCTGCGCGTCGCAGGGAGGGACTGGTCGCCGTGCGGGACGGATGGCGGGATTTCCGGGCGGGCAGGCTCGGAGAGCGCGTGACCTAGCCGCCAACTATCATTTCGCCGGTGCCCTCAGCGTCTCGCCGCGATCCCGGACTCTGGGTGATCCTGCATCTTCGTCCCCTCGGCGACCGTCATGGTGACCGGAGGGGGCGCTGTTCTGTGTGCGGCGCGGACACACGCTTCGTGCGGAACTCCTGGATTCTTCCGCGGGAGTTTTCGCGGAATGCTCCCGAAGGATTCGTCGACCGGGAGAGCCTCCTCTGCGCGTCCTGCGGCTCGAGCATGCGCGTGCGGATCCTTGCTGACGTGCTGCTCGAGCACTACGCCGGCGAGGCGCGATCGATAGTCGGCCTCGTCGAGGAGGAGCGCTTTCGGTTACTCGACATCGTCGAACTCAACTCCATCGGCCGGATGCACCCGCTCCTGGCGCATCTGCCGCGGCTGACGTACGCCGAGTACCCGGAGCAAGACATCCAAGCGCTCACCTACCCTGACGCGTCATTCGATCTCGTTCTCACCTCGGAAACGCTTGAGCATGTCCCGGACTTCCGTCGCGCCCTTGCCGAGACACGCAGAATTCTTCGCATTGGTGGCCGTCATGTCTTCACCGTCCCGCTCGATCCGCGACTCGAGCGGACGCGCTCGCGCGATGGGATGACGCCGATCCATCACGGCCGTGGTGGAGGGCCTTACGGGCTCATCACGCGGCGCAATGACATGCTCGCGTATACGGATTTCGGACTCGACGTGCCGGATCTTCTGCGCGAGGCCGGGTTTGAGCCCGAGGTGCACGGCTCCGGCATCGAGACCGTCTACTGCGCGATCGCGCAGTAGCACCTCATCTCGATCGAGCCGTAGACTGCGACCGTGCGCCGCGACGGAGACATCCTGTGAATCAGCCGCGACGCGCTTTGATCACGGGCGTCGGCGGTCAGGACGGCTCGTTCCTCTCGGAGCTTCTTCTCGAACATGGCTACGACGTAATCGGCGTGGTGCGTCGACCTGTTGACGACCACCCGGCACTCGACGGGGTGCGCGATCGAGTCTCCGTCATCGAGGCCAACCTGCTCGACCGAACGTCACTCGTAGCGGCGCTTCGAGAGGTGAGACCGGACGAGGTCTTCAACCTCGCAGCGCCGTCCTTCGTCCCTCGGTCATGGGATGACCCAGTGCTGACGGCGGAGTTCGCTGCCGTCGGCGTTACTTCACTGCTCGAGGCGATCCGGGAGGTCGATCCGTCAATCCGCTTCTACCAGGCGTCCTCGAGCGAGATCTTCGGCGACCCAACCGTGTCCCCACAGACCGAGGAGACTCCGCTCCGGCCTGTAACGCCGTACGGCGTCGCCAAGGCGTACGGGCACTTTATTGCCAACAGCTACCGCCGCTACTACGGCATGTATTGCTGCTGCGGGATCCTGTACAACCACGAGTCGCCGCGGCGTCCGCTCGAGTTCCTCCCGCGCAAGGTCGCGACCTCTGCGGCGGCGATCTCGCTCGGACTCGAGCAGGAGCTCCTTCTCGGTGACCTCGACGCGCGGCGTGACTGGGGCTACGCGAAGGACTACGTCCACGCGATGTGGCTCATGCTCCAGCAGGACGAGCCGGACGACTACATCGTCGCGACCGGCGAGAGTCACTCCGTCCAGGAGCTCGTCGAACACGCATTCGCGCACGTCGGGCTCGACTGGCGGCAACATGTTCGCAGCGATCCCACACTCCGGCGCGGAACCGCCGAGTTGCACCGCCTCGTTGGCGATCCAACGCGAACACGGGTACGGCTCGGTTGGGAGCGGACTGTCGATTTCTCCGGGCTCGTCGAGCTCCTCGTGAATGCAGAGCTCGAGCGGCTGAGAGCTCAGGAGAACGTCGCGTAGATTCGATCATGCGCACTAGCCGTCTCGTCCCACGTGAACGTCGCTGCCCGCCTGAGTCCACGCTCGGTCAGGTCTGCGGAGCGCTCGAGAGCCTCGAAGACACCGGCGGCGATCGCCTCGGGGTCGAGTGGATCGAATAGAACGGCGGCGTCCCCGCAGACCTCCGGGAGTGAACCTGCCGCGGCTGCGGCGACGGGGCACCCGCACGCCATGGCCTCGACAGGCGGCAGGCCGAAACCCTCATAGAGGCTCGGGAAGACGAGGCATGCGGCGCGCTGGTAGAGCTCCACGAGCTCGGCGCCCGAGACCGTACGCGCCTCGACGCCTTCGGGCAGCGAGCTCGGGTCGTGCCCGACCCCGGTGAGCAAGAGGCGAAGCTCGGGTCGCGTGCGACGGATCCGTGTGAACGCCTCGAACAGCCGTGCGTGATTCTTGTGGGGCCAGGGGCGCGCGGGGTACAGGAGCAACGGTTCGCGCTCTGTCTCCGGCGCCGGAGCAAAGCGCTCGTGGTCGACGCCGAGCCAGACGACGTGGACACGCTCTGGGTCGAGAGCGAGTCGCTCGATCACCCGCTCGCGAACGAACTCGCTGATCACGATCACCTCCGTCGCCTTCCGCGACGCCCGGTCGTACGCGAGCTTCCGAAACAGCCGCTCCGCCCGTGGGAAGAGGCCGGGGAGGTCGAGATGCTGGACGTCGAGCAGCGTGATCACGTGTCGCTCGGTGGGACGCGGCACAGGCACGGTCAGCGGGAAATGGACGACGTCCACATCGCCGAGAAGCGACAGCAGGCGTGACGGCCGCAGCGTCGCGCCACCCATCGCACGCAGTCGTCCGATCGTCGTCACCGAGCTCGGATACCGCTCGGCGACGATCGTGGGCAGCCCGTCCGCCGCATCAGGCGCGAGTGGCGGTACGAGCGCGACGTACTCGTTCGTCCCGATTCGTGCGAGCGCTCGGGCGAGCTCGCGGGCGTAGGTCTCGCTACCTCCCGAGATTCCGGGGATCAGCGTGAGCAGAGAGAGACCGACGCGCACGGGAAGGCATCCTACCGCCGCGCCTTCTGGAACCTTGAACCGAAAGCCAGTAGGGGACTGGCGCAGCCTGTCCCGGTCGCGGTACAGGTCATGAATCTGCGGGTGGAGCAGACCGCGAACCGTTCCGACCTGGGGGCTAGAATGCCCCGATGCCCGACACGACAGAGGAAACCGCGGCCCTTGCAGGGTTTTCGGACGATGACAGCTCGCCGATCGAGCCGGTCGACGTCGCGGCGCTGTTCGCGTCGCTCCGGGAGGAGGTGCGGCGGTCGGGTGCCGATCCGGGTGGCACGCATGGCGACCCTGACGATCGGCTCGCTGCACGCGCCGAAGCAGAGCGTCTGTGGCCTGTTTCGGCCGACCGCTCGTTGCGGCTCCGCCCGGGCGTTCGGGGCGGGATCGGGACACCGATCAAAGCGGTCCTGCGGAAGGCGATGCGTTGGTACGTTGAGCCGCTCGCGTACGACCAGCGCTCGTTCAACGCGGCTGCGCTTCGTCTGATCGACGACCTCCAGGAGCAGGTCGACAGGCTCGAGGCAGAGGTGGCGGTGCTTCGCGACGCGAAGCACTAGGACGACGATGCGGATCGCCGTCGTCAGACCCCAGGTGCCGTTCGCGCGGGGCGGAGTGGAGATCTTCAGCGACGCCCTTGTCGACGAACTGCGCGTACGCGGTCACGAGGCCGACAGCGTTACAGTGCCGTTCAAGTGGTATCCAGGCGCCCGTGTCCTGACGCAGGCGTTTCTCTGGCGACTGCTCGACCTGACCGAGGCCGACGGCAAGCGCATCGACATGGTCGTCGCGACGAAGTTCCCCTCGTACCTCGTGCGTCACCCGGAGAAGCGTGTCTGGCTCGTGCACCAGTTCCGGCAGGCCTACGAGCTCGACCGCACCGAGCTCGGCCAGTTCGGTGAATCACCGGAGGACCGGGCGATTCGCAGGCAGGTGCAGGAGCTCGACCGCGTGGGGCTCGGAGAGGCGAGTCGGCTGTTCGCGACGTCGAAGAATGTCGCCGGCCGGCTCGAGCGATCGACCGGCCTTGCTGCCGAGGTTCTTCCGCATCCGCCGCAGGCGCTCGAATACCGCGACGACGGCCCCGGTGACTTCGTCCTCTCCGTGGGGCGGCTCGACCGCTCGAAGCGAATCGACCTGTTGGTTGCCGCGGCCGCTCTGGAGTCGTCACTCCGGGTCGTCATTGCTGGTGATGGTCCGGATCGCCCGCGCCTCGAGCAGCTGATCGGCAAGAGTGGTCTCGCCGGGCGCGTACGTCTTGCGGGCCGCGTCTCCACCGAGGAGCTCGCCGACCTGTACGCGACGTGCTTTGCGACGTTCTACGCGCCTGTCGACGAGGACTTCGGAATGGGGCCGTACGAGTCGTTTCTGTCGGGCAAGCCGGTGATCAGTGCCACGGATGCCGGTGGTCCCCTCGAAGTCGTCCACGACGGATCCACGGGGCGCGTTGTCGATCCCGATGCGCATGCCATTGGAGCCGCAGCCGTGTGGCTGCGAGACCATCCCGACGAGGCAGCGGCGTACGGGCGTACCGGGCACGTGATCGCCGCCGAGGTGACGTGGGATCGCGCGATCGGGCGGCTGCTCTCGTGAAGGTCGCGGTCTTCAGCCCGATGCCGCCCGAGCGGTCGGGCATCGCGGACTACTCCGAGCTCCTGCTCCCCGCGCTTCGAGCCCACTGCGACATCGCGGTCGCGAAGCGGGGGGCGAAGAAGCCGCCGAGGGGGACAGATCTCTGCATCTACCACATCGGGAACAACCCCGACGCTCACGGCTGGATCGTCGAGGCTCTCCGTCGGACGCCCGGTGTCGTCGTTCTCCACGACTTCGTTCTTCATCATCTCGTCGCCGGTCTGACGATCGGTCGGCGCGACGGTCACGGCTACCTCGATGCGATGGAGCGCGAAGGTGGTGTCGTCGGACGGCTCCTCGGTCATGCTGTCCTCGACAAGCGCATCCCGCCGCTCTGGGAGAACCGGCCGGAGGACTTCCATCTCGCGGGTGAGGTTCTGGGGCTCGCAACAGGGTTGATCGTGCACTCTCACTATGTGCGGGATCGGTCACGCTCTGCTGGCTACGAGGGGCCGATCTGGGTCGTTCCCCACCCGGCGTTCCCCGTACCCTCGCTCCCCGCAGCCGACGTGCGGGGCGAGCCCGTCTTTGGCTCATTCGGGAACGTGAATGCGAGCAAGCGCGTCCCGCAGCTCCTCGAAGCATTCGCGCATGTGCGCGCGCACCACGGTGAAAGCGGGCTTCTCCTCGTTGGTGCGACGTCGCCGGGGTTCGACCTCGACCGGCGGCTGCAGCGTCTCGGCCTCGACGGTGCCGGCATCGAGCGGGAGGGGTATGTCGAAGGGAGCCGCCTCTGGCAGCTGATGATGGCCGCAGACGTGCACGTCAACCTGCGCTCACCCACGATGGGCGAGACCTCGGGCACCGCGATCCGGGCGCTCTCGCTCGGGAAGCCTCTCGTCGTCAGCGACGTCGGGTGGTTCGCGGAGCTTCCCGACGACGTTGCGCTCAAGATCCCCGTCGACGAGCAGGAGATGGAAACGCTCGAGGCGGCGCTCGAGCTGCTTGCAACGCGTCGCGACGTGCGCAGCGCCATGGGCAGTGCGGCGCTCGAGCTCGCGCGCGGTCAGCACAACGTCGATCGGGTCGCCGAGCGGTATGTCGCCGCATTCGAGCAGGCGGCCGGCGGTCGGAGCGTCGACGATGCCGTCCTACACGAGGTGACCGAGGCCGCGGCCGCGGTCGGGATAGCGCCCGACTCGATCGAAGCGCGCGAGCTCGCGGCCCGGCTCGCCGAGGTCGACCTCGGTGACTGAACGACTTCGAGCCGTGCCCGTGTGGGCGTGGCTCGCGCTCATCGTCGTCGGCTCCGCCGCTCTGCGCCTCTGGTTCGTGCGAGGGATGGCGGCTCCGTTCATCTTCGTCGACGAGCTGATCTATAGCGAACTTGCAAAGAGCCTCGCCGCTGGAGACGGGTACGCGGTCCGAGGTCTTGGCACGAGTGGGTACAGCCTGCTCTACCCACTCCTCATTGCGCCTGCGTACGCGCTCTTCGACGGTCTGCCGGACGCATATGCATTCGGCAAGTCGATCAACGCGGTTGTGATGTCCTTCGCGGCCGTCCCGAGCTTCCTCATCGCGCGCAGAATCGTGAGACCGTCGCTTGCCCTCCTCGCCGCGGGCATCGCCGTTGCCGTCCCGTCGATGGCATACACCGCGACGTTGGCGACCGAGAGCCTCTTCTACCCCGTCGCCCTCACCTTCGCGTGGCTTCTCCTTCGTTACCTCGATCGACCCGGCTGGGCGCGACTCTCCCTGGTGATCCTGGGACTCGGCATTGCCTTCGCAACCCGGGCGCAGGCGCTCGCGTTCCTTCCGGCGATCGCGACAGCGCCGCTTTTCCTAGCGCTCTTCGAGCGGCGATGGCGTGCGGTCCGACCGTTCGCTCCGCTCTACGGATTCGTGGCCGGGGCAGCGATTCTCGTCGTTTCGGTTCAGGCCGCACGCGGGCTCGGGCCGAGCGATCTTCTCGGCGCGTACAGCATCGTCGGTAGGGGCGGCTACGACGCCGGGTCGGTCGGCCGCATGTTGCTGTGGCATCTCCAGGAGCTCACTCTTTACGCGGGCATCCTCCCGATCGCTGCCCTCATCATCTTGCTGTCGCTCTCGCGCGGTCTTGCGCCGCGGATCCAGCAGCATCTCGCAGCGACCGCCTCGCTGGTCCTCTGGAGCACGCTTGCAGTCGCGATGTTCGCATCACGGTTCGCGTCGGATCGCATCCAGGATCGCTACCTCTTCTTCCTCGTGCCGTTGCTCGTGATCGTCCTGCTCGCCTGGGTCGAGGTTGGAGCGCCACGGCCGCGACTCGCCACGTCGATCGCAATCGTGCTCGCCCTGGGCCTGCCGCTGCTCTTTCCGTTCTCGCGGTTCATCAGTGAGCCGGCGAAGTCCGACACCGTGGGTGTGCTGCCGTTATGGACGATCAACGAGCACCTCGTGCTCGGCGAGTACTGGGTGACGGTTGCGCTAGTCGGGCTTGCTCTCGTCCTCGTCTTCCTGCTTGTGCCGGCAAGAGTTGCAGTCGCAGCGCCGCTCGCGCTCCTTCTCTTCTTCGTCGTCGTTTCGAGGCCTGTCTGGGCCGGGCCGCACGGGTTTCTCCAGGGCGGAACAGGGGCGCTCTTTCAGGGGATCAGGGGCGTCGACCAAGATTGGATCGATCGAGCTATTCCGGACAGGCAAGAGGTCGTCGTGCTGTGGACCGGACGAGCGGATCGGTTCACCGTGAATCAGAACGAGTTCTTCAACAGACGTGTTGGCAAGATCTATTACACGGGCGTCCCCACGCCCGGTGGTATCAACGAGACGCCGGTCTCGCGCGTACCGGATGCAGGCGCCCGAGGGCTTGAAGGCGGTGTCTTCGTTCTTCCGACGGACGGCGTGGTCGACGCGCCGTACGCGCTTCTCGACGGTTCGATTACCCCCGATGGGGTCGTTGTTGCGCGAGACGAGGAGCTCGGCACGACCCTCTGGCGCCTCACCGGCCCCCTGTCGTCGCGAACGACGGTGATCGGCGTCTCTGAGGACGGGAACTGGTCGGGTCGGACCGCGACGTGGCAGTTGCTCCGCTGCCGGCCAGGGACGTTGACGACCGCGGTGCACTCCGATCCAGCTCTCTTCAACACCCCTCAGACGGTCGTTGCCGTTAGTGGCAATCGCAGAGCTGCCGTGCGCTTCGCCCCCGACGCGCGTGCGTCGCTCTCGATCCGCGTCACACCCAACGAGCGAG
>JAYTJO010000519.1:0-4176 GCA_043730975.1 Thermoleophilia bacterium
CGGCGCGCCCGCCGACGCGGATGGGTCGTCGGGTTGATGGGCGTGACGTCGAATCGCTCCCTCCTCCCCAGGGCGTCACGGTCAGACGGAACCGTCGACCCCGACGGATGGATCGCCCAGCCGTACTTCTTCTCGGAGCGAACCCGGGGCAAGACGCTCTACTGGCCAGCGGGAAGCGACTGGTTCGCAAACGACCCGCTCCCTCCGATCGCGCACTCGCATCCCGGCGCCGCGGAGGTGTATTTCGTCGTCGGAGGGAATCTCGAGCTGACGGTCGGCAGCACGTCGTTCGTGATGGAGGCAATGGACTTCTGCCTGATTCCCACAGGCGCGTTCCACGACCCCTTCGGCACGAACGGCACGAACTGCTGCATGTGGTGTGTCGTGGCGCCGAACTGGCGCGGGCGCCGATTACAGACCGAGAGCTTCGGCCCGGCCGAGCTCGATCCGGTTCCCGTCGTCGCGCGCGTCGAAGGTGCCGGCGCGCTCCCGAGCAACGAGCTGCTCGAGTCGAGCTGTGTCGAGCTCGCACCCGGCGAGAGCGAGGAGTGCCTGGAATGGCGTCCCGGCTCCGAGCGACTGATCTACGTGCTCGCCGGCGAGGCAGAGATCACGGTCGATCGGCTCTCCGGCACGGTCGAGCCACACGGCTTCGTCCACGTCCAGTCGGGGGCGCGTCATTCGGTCAGGAACGTCGGGGCGGACGTCGTTCGTTTCGTCTCCGTCTTCGCCGTCGACCCACCCGGTGTCGGATTGCTCGACCCGCTACCGACCTTCGAGTAAGCCCCGCCCGACCCGTCTTCGCTTGACACGGAGGGCACAGCTGGCGTAGCTTTGCAAACGTTCCCAAGAAACGTTCCCAGGCCGAGTGACTCATTGAAGACCGCCACGCTCCACGATGTCGCCCGCGAGGCCGGGGTCTCCGTCTCGACCGTCTCGCGCGCTCTGAACGACAAGCCGTTCGTTCGTCCCGAGGTACGCGATCGCGTGCTCTCGGCGAGTGAGGCGCTCGGCTATCGGCCCGACGTCTCCGCCAGGAGCATGCGCACCGGGACGACCGGCGCGGTCGGACTCATCGTCAGCGACATCTCGAACCCTCTGTTCGCCGCAATCGCAAAGGCGGCCGATACCGCTCTCAGCCCTCGTGGGTACGCGCTGATGATCGCCAACTCCGCGAACGACGCGGATCACGAAGCGGAGTTGATCTCCGCCTTTCGCCAGCGCCGCCTCGACGGTCTCATCATCGCCGCCGCGAACGAAGGCGCCACCGGACTGGGCGACAGGATCGGCTCCTTTCAGGCGTCGGTGCTCCTCGACCGCGACGTGCCAGGCTCGCGGGCCGACGCCGTGCTGTCGGATCACGGCGCCGGGCTCGGCGAGGCCATCAAACACCTCACCAACCTGGGGCACAGGCGGATCGCGCTCATCGCGGGCACGCCGTCACAGCGAGGGAGCCGTGTGCGCATCGAGACGTTCAACGCCGAGCTCGACCTGCTCCGGATCCCGCGCGACCCCGCGCTCTGCAGGTCGGGCGGGATGACCGTCGACGACGGGTACCGGGCAGTCGGTGAGATCCTCGGGCTGGCCGAGCCTCCCACCGCGATCATCGCCGGCAACAACCAGCTCTTCGCCGGCTTCTTCAGCGCGATCCGGGATCTCGGCCTCCAGATTCCCGAAGACCTCTCGGTCGTGGCTTGTGAGGAGACCGAGTTGACGACGTTCCACCACCCACCCCTCGACGTCGTGCGTCGTGATATGGACGCCCTCGGCAAAACCGCGGCGGAGCTCCTGCTCGAACGCCTCGCGGCTCCGAGCCGGCGACCACGGCAGGTCGTTCTCCCGACGACCTTCGAGGCCCGCGGCAGCTCTGCGGCTCCACGGTCGGGGCAGAGGATGACAGCGTGAACGGCACGATCCGATATCCCCACATCACAAAGTCCCGCCGCGGGTGCAAAACCGACCCGCGATACGCAGGGCAGTAAAGGAGGAGAGAAGCGATGGAAGCAAAGATCTCTCGAGGAAGCTGGTGCCTCGCGTTCGGGTTCGATCCTATGCCGACGCTCGAGCAGGTGGTGAAGGTGCTGTCTGCATTCGGGTACGACGGAATCGAGCTGGCGGGATTCTTCGATCATGCGACGGTCGAGAAGTACCCGGACGAAGCGAGCCGCAAGAAGCTCGCCCAGTGGATCACGGAGGAACACGGGCTCGAGCTCGTGGGCTACGCCCCCGGCCCCTACGGCGATTTCGGCCGCCTGCCATGGGCGACCGGGGCCGATGACGTCTTGGCCGAATACGAGAAGTGTTTCGAGGAGTACCTGAAGTTCTGCGTCGACTGCGGGATCCCGTCGATGCGCATCGATCCGGGCGACTTCGGCCCGCTTGCCCACGACGCCGACTACGAGAAGGCCTGGGATCGCGTCGTGACGACGTTCCAGAAGCACGCCGTGCGTGGTCGCGAAGCGGGCGTGGAGATGCTGTGGGAGCTCGAGTCGGGTCAGATCTTCGTCAAGCCGTCCGAGGCCGTGAAGCTCCTGAACGACGTCGGGGACGACAACCTCAAGCTGATGTACGACATCGGGCACGTCGAGGCGTGCGCCGTCCTCGCCCACAACCAGGTTCAGCCGCAGGAGCGTCTGGCGGGCGGTCAGCTCGAATTCGTCGAAATGATGAAGGGCAAGATCGGCCACATGCACGTGTGCGACACGGACTCGAACACCTGGCACAACGCCTTCGGCACGCACCTCGGGATTGGCAAGGGGGTCATCGACTTCGACGCGCTCATCCCTGCCGTTGTCGATGCAGGCTACACGGGCACGTGGTGGTCGGTGGACGCGATCCCGATGAACGCAGACTCGTGGGGCGACACGTGGAGCGACCGCCTGGCACTCGACGCCCTGCTCGATAAGCACGTCCGATCACGCTGAAAGGAGATTACGTCATGAAAGCAGCAGTCTTCTACGAGCCCAAGGACATCCGAGTCGAGGAGGTACCCGAGCCGACGATCGCCGAGGACGAGGTCCTCGTCGAGGTGTCCGCCTGCGGGTTCTGCGGCTCCGACGTCGAGTACTACTACGGCAAGAGCCCGGTAGGAACGGCAACCGGCAAGGGGCCACTCGTGCTCGGGCACGAGTTCTCCGGCAAGGTCGTCGGTCTCGGCAAGGTGGCCGGCAACTATGGCCTGCAGGAAGGCGACCGCGTCGCCGTCTGCCCGATCCAGAGCTGCGGTGCGTGCAACTCCTGTCGTGCCGGCAAGCCGCAGTTCTGCGCCAACCTGTCCGTGCTCGGCGTCACGACCGACGGCGGCTTCGCCCAGTTCGCAAAGACGAAGGCGGCCCACGCGTACAAGCTTCCGGACACGCTCACCGACGAGCAAGGGGCGTTCGTGGAGATGCTCGCTGCCGCTGTCAACGCGGTCGCCAAGGCCGAGGTCGAGGCCGACAACTTCGCGGTCGTCTACGGACCGGGCCCGGTCGGGCTCTCGATGGTGCAGTTGCTCCGGAACGAGGGAGCGCGCGTAGCAGTCGTCGGGACCGGGGGCTACCGGCTCGACGTGGCCAAGCAGCTCGGCGCCGACTTCGTCTTCGAGGGTGGCGACGAGCTCGCCGACAGGATCCGCGAGGCGAACGGCGGCAACCTGGCCGACCGTGTGATCGTCGCAACCGGCTCGATGGGGGCGAACCAGCAGGCGCTCGAGATCTCGGGCCCTGGCTCGACAGTGATCTACATGGGTGTGACCGGGCCCGAGGATGCGGTGCAGTTGCCGATGTTGACCAGCCTGATTCAGGACAAGACGATCCGGTTCTCGCTCTGGTACCCGTTCCAGTGGCCGCGGACGATCAGCATGCTGGCCCATGCCGATGTCGACACGGGCCCTATCATCACCCACTCGGCGCCGCTCGACGGCATCGGGGCGGCGATCGACCGAGTGGTCGGCCGGGAGGACGGCGTGCTGAAGACGATGATCAGGCCGTGAACTGCTGCCGGGAGCCCCAGCCCTCGACATGAAACTCGCGTGCGCCGACGACACGTTCCGCCTGCTCGAGCACGAGCACATCCTCGAGCTCGTCCGCCTGCTCGGCCTCGACGGAGTCGACGTCTGCCTGATGGAGGCCCGCTCCTCGCTCCGGCTCGAGGATGTCCGCGCCGACATCGCCGGTTCCGCGGCACGGCTCGACG
>JAYTJO010000520.1:0-1602 GCA_043730975.1 Thermoleophilia bacterium
TGCCGCCGCGAGGGCATCAAGCTGTTCCTCAAGGGTGAGCGCTGCCTGACCGAGAAGTGCGCCATCGAGCGCCGCTCCTATCCACCGGGCGAGCATGGCCGCGGTCGAATCAAGCAGAGCGAGTACCTGCTGCAGCTGCGCGAGAAGCAGAAGGCGCGCCGCTACTACGGGCTGCTCGAGAAGCAGTTCCGGAACACCTACGAGAAGGCGACGAAGGGGCTCGGCGCTCCCGGCGAGAACCTCCTCCGTATGCTCGAGACCCGTCTCGACAACGTCGTCTACCGGCTTGGCTTCGCCGGCTCTCGTGCGCAGGCACGCCAGCTCGTTCGTCACGGCCACTTCCAGGTCAACGGCCGCCGCGTCAACATCCCGAGCTTCGCTGTCCGCCCAAACGACGTGATCACGTTGAAGTCGGGCAGTGCGGCGGCCCCGCTCGTCCGCGACGCGACCGACCTGACGGCTTCCGTCGCACCGTGGCTGCAGGCAGACCACGAGGGTCTCGCCGGCAAGGTGCTGCGGTGGCCCGAGCGCGCGGAGATCGACACCCCCGTGCAGGAATCATTGATCGTCGAGCTTTACTCGAAATAACAACGGAGAGGCTCGCCTCTCTTGCTTCCCGTAGGGGCGACGGCGCAGCCTCGCCCGACCACCGCTCCAACACCAAATTGTGAAGAAAGAACACGAAAGGATCGCATTGGCAACTCGTTCAAGCCTGATGGAATTCCAGATTCCCCGCATCGTCAGCGAAGAGGGCGACGATCATCGCGGCGTGTTCGCGATCGAGCCCCTCGACCGCGGGTTCGGCTACACCTTCGGTAACTCGCTCCGCCGCGTCCTCCTCTCCTCGCTCGAGGGGGCAGCTGTGACTGCCGTGAAGATCGAGGGCGTGTCGCACGAGTTCACCACGCTCCCGGGCGTGCGCGAGGACGTCACCGACATCATCCTCAACCTCAAGAGCCTGATCTGCCTCCTCCACGGCGAGTCGCCCGAGGTCGAGGTGCATATCTCCAAGAAGGGCCCTGGAGTCGTCACCGCTGCCGACATCGAGGCGCCTGCGGATCTCGAGATCCTCAACCCGGAGCTCGAGATCGCCCAGCTCGCCGCCAAGGGCAAGCTCGAGATGACGCTCACGATCGGTCGCGGCCGCGGCTACATGCCGGCCGACCAGAATCGCGGCGCGGAGACGACGATCGGTGTGATTCCGATCGACTCGATCTTCTCGCCGGTTCGCCGAGTCGCCTACGAGGTCGAGTCGGCCCGCGTCGGTCAGCGCACCGACTTCGACAAGCTCATCCTCGACGTCACGACCGACGGCTCGATCGAGCCGCGTGACGCGATCGGCCAGGCAGCAGACATCCTGATCCGACAGCTCGCGATCTTCACTGATCTCGACGCGATCGAGGGTTTCAGCGAGGCTGCGATCGAGGCAGCTGCCGAGGCGTCGACGTCGCACGGGATGGAGAACTTCCCGATCGAGGAGCTCGAGCTCGGTGTCCGCTCCTACAACTGCCTCAAGCGCGTCGGCATCGAGACGATCGGCGACCTCACCTCGAAGTCCGAGGCCGAGCTCGCCGCGATCCCGAACTTCGGGCGCAAGTCGGT
>JAYTJO010000521.1:0-2489 GCA_043730975.1 Thermoleophilia bacterium
AGACTGGAAGGGACGATGCTCGCAAACCCCGTCACCGCCCACTGCTGAAGGCTCGACCATGACGCCCGCGTTGCGGACGGATTGAGACGAGCCGAGCTAGACGGTTGCGCCGCCGACGGGGGGCCGCGATGGGATAGGATACGGGCGCTCGTCGGCTTTCTCGCCGCCGTCTTGCCACGCACTGTTAACCCTCGCACTGACGAAGAGCCTCCAGGAGACCCATGTCCAACGAGAGTGTTGTAAACACCGGCCAGATTATCGAGATCAAGGGTGTCGTGATCGACGCGGTCTTTCCCGACAGCCTGCCCCAGATCCTCCATGCCGTCGAAGTAGAGATCGTCAGGCCCGACGGGTCATCCACAACCCTCGTTGCGGAGGTACAGCAGCATCTCGGCGATGACCGCGTTCGCGCAGTTGCCATGGACTCGACCGATGGGCTCGCGCGTGGCGCGGCCGTTGTCGACACGGGCGCGCCGATTACCGTCCCCGTCGGCGACAGCACCCTCGGTCGCATCTGGAACGTGCTCGGGCAGCCCGTCGACGACAAGCCCGCCGATCCTGGTGTCGAGCGCTGGTCGATTCATCGTGACCCACCCGCTTTCCGCGAGCTGAAGCCGTCCGTCGAGATCTTCGAGACCGGAATCAAGGTGATCGACCTCATCGCTCCCTACATCAAGGGTGGCAAGGTCGGGCTCTTCGGAGGCGCCGGCGTTGGCAAGACCGTCACGATCATGGAGCTCATCCACAACGTCGCAAACGCGCACAGTGGTGTCTCCGTCTTCGCCGGTGTTGGCGAGCGCACACGTGAGGGCAACGACCTCTATCTCGAGATGGAGGAGTCCGGCGTTCTCGACAAGGTCGCGCTCGTGTACGGCCAGATGAACGAGCCGCCCGGAGCACGTCTCCGCGTCGCCCTCTCGGGTCTCACGATGGCGGAGTACTTCCGCGATCAGGGACAGGACGTCCTTCTCTTCGTCGACAACATCTTCCGGTTCGTCCAGGCCGGCTCCGAGGTGTCGGCGCTTCTCGGCCGCATGCCGAGCGCCGTCGGCTACCAGCCGACCCTCGCAACCGAGATGGGACAGCTCCAGGAGCGCATCACCTCGACCCGCACCGGTTCCGTGACCTCCGTCCAGGCCGTCTACGTCCCTGCCGACGACTTCACCGACCCGGCTCCGGCGGCAACGTTCGCCCACCTCGATGCGACCACGCAGCTTTCGCGTGCGATCGTCGAGAAGGGCATCTACCCGGCTGTCGATCCTCTCGCGTCCACCTCGCGGGCGCTGGCGCCCGGTTCTGTCTCCGATGAGCACCTGGCCACAGCGACTGCCGTGCAGAAGATCCTGCAGCGCTACAAGGACCTCCAGGACATCATTGCGATCCTCGGTATGGACGAGCTCACCGACGAGGACAAGATCGTTGTTGCTCGAGCCCGCAAGGTCGAGCGGTTCTTCTCGCAGCCGAACTTCGTGGCAGAGCAGTTCACCGGCACGCCAGGGCAGTACGTCAAGCTCGAGGACACGATCAAGGGCTTCCGGGAGATTCTCGAGGGCGTGCACGACGATCTGCCCGAAGCGGCGTTTTACATGGTCGGGCCGATCGAAGGCGCGATCGAGAAGGCACGCCAGCTCGAGCAGGTCGCGGCCTAGTGGCTGACGCGCATCCCAAGTTCGACGTCTCGGTTGTCACACCCGACGGCCCGGTCTACCAGGGCGAGGCGGAGATGCTGATCGTGCCCGGACAGGCCGGTGAGATCGGCGTGCTCGCGCGCCATGCACCGCTCGTCGCAACGCTCAGGGCCGGGTCGACCCGGGTCCACCTCGGTGGCAACGAAGTCCTCGAATTCGCTACCGGCCCGGGCTTCTTCAAGGTCGAGACCGACAAGGCCCTCGCGCTCGTCGACGATGCGGTGAACGTGAAGGAGATCGACGACGCGCGCGCGACCGCCCAGCTCGAGGCCGCGAAAGCGGAGCTCGAGAGGATCGAGGCAGGGGAGTCGACGGGCGACCGTTGGCAGCTCGAGCAGCGCGTCAAGCACGCCGAGAACCAGCTCACGGTGTCCGGCCGCACGACCGGCTGACGTTTTCGTGAGCACGGCGTTCCAAAGTGGAATGCATACTGCTATACTTTCCGTATGGCGCAGATAGTTACGCGGCTTGATGATGACCTCGCGGATGCCGTAGATCAACTTGTCGTGGCAGAGGTAGTCCAAAGCCGGTCCGACGCGGTCAGGATTGGCCTCCAGAGACTCGTTGACGAGCATCGGAGAGCAGCGATCGGGCGATCGATGCTGGCGGCCTACGAGAGGCAGCCGCAGACTCGCGCGGAGCTCGCCGGGATCGAACGTGCCAGCCGGCAGATGATCGCCGACGAGCCGTGGTAACGGTGCACGCTACCTTGAATGAGGGTTGTGGCCACACCGCGGCAGGGTGAAGTGTGGTGGGCGGAGGCCGAGGACAAAAGGCGGCCTGTCCTGATCGTGACGCGGA
>JAYTJO010000522.1:0-4140 GCA_043730975.1 Thermoleophilia bacterium
CTCACAGCGCGGGAGAACGTCGAGCTCGGTCTCGCCATTCGCGGCGTCGAGGGGATCGAGGCGCACGATCGGGCGACCGACGCTCTCGTCGCCGTCGGCCTTGGCGAGCACGTCGACCGGCCCGTCGATCACCTTTCCGCCGGGCAGCGGGAGCGCGTCGCCGTCGCGCGCGCTCTGGCGGCCCGCACGCCCGTGATCCTCGCCGACGAGCCCACCTCGCGCGTGGATGTGGCAGCGGCACTCTCGCTCGGGGGGCTCTTCTCCGACATCGCACACGAGCACGGCACGACCTTCGTCTGCGCCACCCATGACCCCGTTCTGATCCGGTTCGCCGACGACGACGTTCAGCTGCGAATGGGCTCCCCGGTAGAGTTGGGATAGTGGTCGCTCTGGGAAATCCTGTCGTGGTGCGCCGGCGAAAACCGAGCAGGGCGAGGACGCAGGGAGCTCCCATACCGAGTTGTACGGGTGCGACCGAGGACGAAGCCCTGCGACGCGTTTGCAGCCACGCGCAGCGTGGCCGGATTTGCCGGAGCGACCACTAAATGGCGATCGCCCACGAAACCCTGCACGTCTCCGGAATCCGTTGCGAACGGTGCGTCAACCGACTCGCCGCCGCGTTGCGCAGTCACGACGGCCTGGAGAGCGCGAACGCCAACCTGATGGGACAGGTCACGCTCGAGTTCGACGACGAGAAGACCTCACGCGATGCACTCGTCGCCGCGATGGCGAAATCAGGCTTTCGGGAGCTCGAGATCCTTCCGTAGGCGCGGGACCTGTCCCGCCCGCGGTGGTACGACGCGGAATACCTCGGTGGCCCCGCGCGTTTCAGCGTGCGTAACAGATAGGTTGGAACGGTGGGTGAGACAGAGCCCGAAATCGATGGACGCAGGATCGCGGCGGAAGCTCGCGATCGTGTTCGCTTCGAGGAAGAGGCCCTCGCGCTCGCCGACCAGGTGTATCGCGTCGCGCGCAGACTCGTCGGAACCCGAGAGGAGGCTGAGGATCTTGTCCAGGACACCTACGGTCGGGCATTCAGAAGCTGGCAGTCGTACACCCCGGGAACGAATCTCCGCGCCTGGCTGCTGCGGATCCTCACGAATCTCAACCTCGACCGGGGCCGCAAGGTACAGCGAACGCCCGACATGCAGCCCATCGAGGAGGGCGACTACTACCTCGCAAACAAGATGGTCGAAGCCTCCGGTGAGCAGGTGCTCGACCAGGATCGCGTCGTCGAGAGGCTCTCACAGGATTCGATCGTGAACGCCCTCTCGTCGCTTCCCCATGATTTCCGCGACACCGTCGTCCTCGTCGACATCGGTGAGTTCAGCTACGCCGACGCGGCCCAGATTCTCGACATCCCGATCGGGACGGTGATGTCGAGATTGCACCGGGGGCGTCGACTGCTGAAGCAGGAGCTCGCGCAGGAGACGGTCGCGTGAGCCATACACCGTGCGACGCGTGTGAGGAGCTGCTGCAGGGCTATCTGGATCGGGAGCTCACCGAGCGAGAGGTGACACAGGCCGAGTCTCACCTGGACGGGTGCGACTACTGCAGGCGCCGGTATCGCTTCGAGGAGTCGCTGCGTCAGTACGTGCAGACGACGGCGGTGGAGCGGATGCCCGTTGGTTTGATGGAGAAGCTGACGCAGCTCCGAACCGAGCCGTAGGCGAGGGACGTCAGGCTGAAGCCTGACGTCAGACCCTGGCGTCCGGCCTCGCTACCGCAAGCGCTCGGGCAGGTCGGCCGGAGTGTCGACGTCGCCCGGTGCTCCGAGGTCGTCGCACGGGACGAGCCGTACGTTCAGGTCGCGCAGACCTGCATCCGGGATCGACTCCCACTCCTCCCGAGCCACGAGGAGCGGATGGCCGCGCTCTCCGCCGTAGGAGGCCGCCACGAGCGTCCCGCCGTCGGCCCGCCACGAGGCGATAATGCGGTCGACGGCTTCGGGCGCGAGATCGGGGCCGTCGGCGAGAACGACGATTGCTGCTTCGACGCGGACGCCGAGCTCCTCGAGGCCACTCGCGAGCGATGCACCCGGGCCGCGTTTCCAGCCCGCGCAGGTGACGACGGTCGCCGGTGTCTCCAGCGTGTGGGCTCCCGCGACGACGACGATCTCTTTGACGGAGCTCTGCGTCAGCCGCTCGAGCACCTCGGGGAGCAACAGCCGTTGTTTCGGCGTGCCGAACCGCGACGCTTCTCCGGCGGCGAGCACGACCGCGGCGATGCTCACTGTTCCTCGACCATGACCGACTCGACAACGATGGGGCGGGTCGGCTGCTCCGTGGCGGGGTCACCGAAGGTGCCGATCAACTCGACGACGTCGAGGCCGCTCGTCACGGTGCCGACGACAGCGTAGTCGGGAGGTAGACCGACGTCCGCACCGGTGACAACGAAGAACTGGCTGCCCGAGGTTCCAGCTGATTCGGTGCCAGACTTCGCCATCGCGACGACGCCCGTCGTGTACGCCGCATCCGCAGGGGGTACGTCGACCGTCTTGTATCCGGGGCCGCCGCTTCCGGTCTGGGTAGGGTCGCCACCCTGGATCACGAAGCCCGGGACGATGCGGTGAAAGATCGTGTTGTCGAAGAAGCCGTCCGTCGAGAGCGCGACGAGAGATGCAGCCGTCGCGGGCGCTCCCACCTGATCCAGCGTGATCGTGAACGTGCCACAGTTCGTCTTGACAACGAGGTCATAGGTTTTCTCGGGGTCGAGTCGCTCCTTCGGCTCTGTGGCACCCCCGTCCTCGCGGGCTGGCGGAACCTCGGTATCGGTGCACTCGGGTGTTCCAGCGCCGGCCGTCGACTCGGTCTGGGTCTCCGTCTGGGTCGCAGCGCTCTCGTCGTCCGACGAGCTGCCACAGCCTGCCGCTGCGAGGCCTATGAGGACGAGGATGAGGAGGACCGCCTTGCGCACCAGCGGATCTTACCCCGCTTGACGAGCGCAGGCTGCGGCCTGTACTCCTAGGCGGGTGGAGATCACACTCGACGTCAACGGCCAGGCGTACTCGGTCGTTCCGGAGGGACGCAGGTTGTTGGCCGTCCTGCGCGACGACCTCGAGCTGCTGGGCACCAAGCTCGCCTGTGGGGAGGGTGCCTGCGGTGCGTGCGCCGTGCTCGTGGACGGGCGACCCGTCAACGCTTGCCTCCTCCTCGCAGAGGCGGCCGAGGGCCACGAGATCGTGACGATCGAAGGGTTGTCGACCGGCCGTGCCTCTGCGATCCAGGAAGCATTCGTCGCCGAGGATGCGCTGCAGTGCGGCTTCTGCACCCCCGGCCAGGTCGTCAGTGCAACTGCGCTGCTCGAGCGCACGCCGGAGCCGACCCGCGAGGAGATCCACGAGGCAATGGCCGGCAACCTCTGCCGCTGCGGTGCCTACCCCAAGATCGAGCGCGCCATTCTGCGCGCGGCGGGTGGCGCATGACCGCGCGCTTCGTCAAGACCCAGAAGGAGATGGAGGGTCGCTACGAGGATGTCTGGGCGCTCGTCGACGAGAGTGACGAGACAACGAGCTGGGCTCCCGATGCCGAGCTCGCTCTTGTCGGACGACCCGCCCCGCGACAGGACGGTGCCGCGCGCGCTGCCGGCCGGGTGCGCTTTACCGTCGACGTCGAGCTCGCAGGGATGCTGCACGCCGCCGTGCTCCGCTCACCGGCCGCCCATGGCCGGGTGCACTCGCTCGATCTCGAGGCTGCCCTCGCAACGCCCGGCGTCCGCGGCGTGATCGGCCCCGAGACCGAGCTGTCCCTGACGACGAGATCCCCACTCCTTGCTATCGAGCCCGCCTATGCCGGTGAGGCAATCGCGGTCGTGGCAGCCGACACCCTCGAGGCCGCACGCGCAGGGGTTGCCGCGCTTGCCCTCGACCTCGAAGTGCTCCCGCACCTGGTCGACATGCAGGAGGCGCTCAACGAACAGCGCTTCACGAAGGATCCCACCGACGACGCTCGCGGCGATGCCGAGGCGGCCCTCGCGGCGGCCGAGGTGACCGTCGAGCTCTCCCTCGATACGCCTGCCCAGTTGCAGACACCGCTCGAGCCCCATGCCGCGGTCGCGACCTGGGACGGCGAGCACCTCACGGCCTGGGTCTCGACGCAGGGCATGTTCACAGCGCGCGACGACCTCGCGACGGCCTTCGGG
>JAYTJO010000523.1:0-7093 GCA_043730975.1 Thermoleophilia bacterium
CACCTGCCTGGCGGGGCGACTCGGAGCTGCAGCCCGCAAGGAACACGGCAAACAGGGGGACGATCAGGAGACCGGTGGGGCGCACGTTCGCCACGCTACCCGGGCGACGAGAGCTACGACTGGCGAAGCTCGCGGATGCGCGCCTTCTTGCCGACGCGGCCGCGGATGTAATAGAGCTTCGCGCGATTGACGTCACCGATCATGGCGACGTCGAGCTTCTCGATCTTCGGCGAGTGAAGTGGGAAGGTGCGCTCGACGCCGACGCCGAACGACTGCTTGCGAACGGTGAACGTCTCGCGAGCGCCCGATCCCTGGCGCTTGATCACAACACCCTCGAACACCTGGATGCGCTGGCGCGTGCCCTCGATCACCTTGAAGTGAACGCGGACGGTGTCACCGGCCTTGAAGACCGGGACGTCGCGCAACTGCGCCTGCTCGATGCTCTGGATGATTGTGCTCATAAGAAGGATCGGCCGTCGACCGGTTGCGGAGTGTAGCGGAGTGAGGGAGGTTGCGATGGAAGAGCGTATCGCAGCCTCCCTCACTCATCCCTTCTGCAGGCTTCGCCTGATCCTGAAGGGGCAGGCCCGCCCGCGGGCCACGTGGGTTGAGGCGTGTTGCGTTCCCGCCGAGCGCCCACGAGCAGCCGAATGGAACGGGGATCGCGGACGGGTCGCTTCGCGCGAAGCGCTCGGAAGCATCGGGCGGGGAGAGTCGCGGTACGCTCTTCCACCGCGGCATCCCCAACCGCCCATCGCTTAAACCCTCAGTTCTTCCGATCGCGGAATCCGGCACCGGCTATCAGAGGCCGGCGGGCCGGCCCCTCCAGGATCGCGCGAAGCGCGCAGAAACAGTGCATTGAGGGTTTCAGCGATTGCTCCTCCGTCGCAGCTTCCCCCGCTCCAGGCGCCTACCGAAGCGCACCAAGCCCCCAACCTGCGTGGCCGGCGAGCCGGCCCCTTCAGGATCAGGCGAAGCCTGCAGAAGAAAATGCACTGACGGATTCAGCGATATGCTCTTCCATCGCGGAATCCGTCAGTGCAACGAGATCCGTTTCGGTGGCCAGTAGGTGGCGAAGACCTTGCCGATCAGGTTCTCGCGCGGCACCGTGCCCCAGAGGCGCGAATCGCACGACTGCGATCGGTTGTCGCCCATCATGAAGTAGTTCTCCGGCTTCACCTTGATCGGGCCGAATGAGCCAACCGCTCCGCGGCGCGCCTTCTCGATATAGGGCTCGTTCAGCGGCTTGCCGTTGATGTAGACGTACCCGTCGCCGTTACGCAGTCGCACCTCGACCCTGTCACCGGGAAGTCCGACGAGTCGTTTCACGAACGTGCCACCTGCACCACACTTGAGCTGGGCTGCGGGCGGTGTCTCGAAGACGATGATCTCTCCCCGTCGGGGGTCGCGGATCTTGTAGAGGAACCTGTTTGCAAGCACGCGATCGGAGAGATCGACCGGGCCTACCGACTTCGTCTCACAGCCCACGGCAGGCTGGGAACAGTGAAGCGTCGGCTCCATCGACGACGACGGAATCCGGTACGGGTTGACGACGTAGGCCTTCACGAGTAGCACGATCGCGATCGCACCCACGATCGTGACGACCCAGTCGATCGTGATGCGAAGGCCGTTCGGCAAACCACGGGTGAGTCGGTCAACGGGATTCCGCGAGTGGTGCTCGGGACGCCGCGGCGGCGGTCCGTTCGACTCAGGGACCTGACTGAATAGCTCGCCGCCGTTTCCCGGCCGAGCGTCCGGGGGCATCGGCCAGCCGTAGAGCCCGGCCGAATCGTCCGCGGACGATGGCGTGAGCGGGGCTGCTCCGACGTCCGACGGAGTCCCGCTGAGCGCGGATGTGTTAGAGGCGAAGGGCTCGGAAGGCGATGGCGCCGGCGGTGACTCGGGGAGCAAAAACGGAGGAGTCGGCTCAGGTGGGGAGACAGCTGGTGGCGCCCAGGGGTCGGGCGTGCCCGACACTGCGTCGTCCGGAGGATCCTCGATGCCGCTCATACGGCACTTCGCAGTCTGCTCTGCTCGGCCCGCCAGCTGTCGATGTGAGCATGGTTGCCCGAGAGAAGCACCTCAGGAACCTCCCAGCCGTGGAACTCCGAGGGACGCGTGTAGTGCGGGTACTCGAGCCCACCATCGAGCGCCTCGCTGAAGCTCTCGTTCTCACCCGAGCCGTCCGCAAGTGCGCCCGGCAACCTCCGAGCGATTGCGTCGACGAGCACCATCGCCGGCAACTCGCCTCCCGACAGGACGTAGGGCCCGATCGAAATCGCGTCCGTGCAGAGGTGATCGACTATGCGGGCGTCGAAGCCCTCGAACCGTGAGGAGAGGACGGCAATGCCCGACTCGCAGGCGAACTCCTCGACGAGAGCCTGGTCGAGCTGGCGCCCCTGAGGCGTGAGCGCAATGACTCGGGTGGGCGGCTCGTCGCCGTAGATCGCGTCGAGAGCGGCTGCTACGACGTCGACGCGCAGGACCATCCCGGCGCCACCGCCGTACGGCGAGTCATCGACCTGTCCCGCGCGCAACGGCGTCGTGTCCCTGTAGTTGAAGAGCCGGAGGTCGAGCTCGGTGCCAAGAACGGTTGCGACCGGTTTCTGCTCGGTCAGCCAGCCGAAGGCATGCGGAACCTGGGTAAAGACGTCGAGACGCACCGAGGCAGGGTAACGGTCAGAGGATGAAGCCAGGGTTGAGAACGACGACACCCTCGGCCGGATCAATCGATGCGATCGCATCCTCGATCATCGGCACGAGGGTGCCGTCGTCAAGCTCGAGATTGTCGTTTGCGGGGCCAGGGAGAAGATCTTTCACGATTCCACATCGCCTCCCGCCCACCTCCTCGACCCGAAGGCCGATGATTTCGAAGGCATAGAACTCGCCCTCGGGAAGGGCCGGCAGCTGGCTTCGAAGCACGGTCAGCGTGGTGCCGCGCTCGACGGTGCGATCGAGACGAATCGCGTGCCGACCACGCCCGACCCGGCGCGACACGACGATCCTGGCGGAGATCCCATCGACGTAGAGCTCCTCCCCCACCGCGTAGCGGCCCGGTTCGTCGCTTCCCTGCTCGACGACGAACGCGCCGTCAAGCCCGTGCGGCCGGCCGACCCGTCCGACCGGTACGTGCATCCCGTCGGCAGTCAGTCTGCGATCTCCAGGACGACACGCCGGTCGTCCCGCGCGCCGCTCGCACGCACGATTGTTCGCAGTGCCCTTGCGATGCGTCCCTGGCGGCCGATTACCTTTCCGACATCGTCGGGAGCGACATGGAGGCGCAGGACGAGGAGGTCGTCTCGTTCGACGGACTCGACAACAACGGCATCCGGGTCGTCGACCAGGTGCCGCGCGATCCAGGCGAGAAGCTCGGCCATCGAACTAGGCGTCCGTTGCTCGCATCAGGCGTCAGTGGCGCCGATGCCGGCGACCTTGATCAGCTTTGCGACCGGGTCGCTCGGCTGAGCACCCTTGGCGAGCCACTCCTTGACCTTGGTCTCGTCGAGCTCGATCGTCGACGGATCCGTCTGCGGGTTGTAGCGCCCGATGATCTCTATGAAGCGACCGTCACGGGGCGAGCGTGAATCGGCCACAACGACACGGTAGATCGGATTCTTCTTCGATCCGATCCGTGCCAACCTCATCCGAACAGCCATCTGTCTCCTTTGGGGTCAGGTCTTGCATTCCGATAGAGGCCAGACCATACGTCCCGACCGTCCTCGGTCGGAATGCAAGACCTGACCCCTCCGATCAAACATTGGATCAGGTCGTGCATCGCAACCTCGCTCGTCGGAATGCAAGACCTGACACAGGGATTGTGCCGATCATCGGCGTGGCTTGCCGCCGGTCAGCTCGGGTGGCAGACCCGGCATCTTGCCCTTCCCCATCTGCTTCATCATCTTCTGCATCTGCTTGCGGGCCGCAAGCAGCTTGTTCACGTCATCAATCGAGGCGCCGCTTCCTGCGGCGATCCGCCGACGTCGGGGGCCGTTGATGATCAACGGCGAGCGACGCTCGTGCGGTGTCATCGAGAGGACGATCGCCTCGACGCGGGCCATCTGGGCCTCGTCGATGTCGATCCCGTCGAGTTGTTGGCCGATTCCGGGAAGCAGCTTGAGGATCCCCTTGACTGGTCCCATCTTGCGCAGCATCCGGTAGCTCTGCAGGAAATCGTCGAAGGTGAACTCGCCGGCGCGCATCCGGCGCTCCATCTCCGCCTGATCGTCCTCGGCGACGGCGGCCTCGGCCTTCTCGATCAGCGTAAGGACGTCGCCCATGCCGAGGATCCGCGATGCCATCCGATCGGGGTGGAAGACTTCGAGCTGGTCGAGCTTCTCACCGACCGAGGCAAACTTGATCGGCTTGCCGGTGATCGCCTTGACCGAGAGCGCAGCGCCACCTCGGGCGTCGCCGTCGAGCTTCGTAAGCACGACCCCGTCGAACGCGACGTGCTCCTGGAACGCCTCGGCGACATTGACCGCCTCCTGCCCGGTCATGGCATCGAGGACGAGCAGGATGTTGAGCGGCTTGACGGCGTCCCGCACACGCGCAAGCTCGTCCATCAGTGCCTCGTCGACGTTCAGGCGCCCTGCAGTATCGACGATCACGACATCGAGCCCGTCCACCCTGGCGCGCTCGAGCCCCTCGGCGGCGGCGCGCACCGGATCCTGCGTCTCCGTGCGGTAGACGGGGATCGAGATCTGCTTTCCGAGCTGCTCGAGCTGGTCGATCGCGGCGGGTCGCTGGAGGTCAGCGGCAACAAGACCCGGCTTCTTGCCCTGACGGCGCAGGTGCAGCGCGAGCTTCGCCGAGGTCGTCGTCTTCCCCGAGCCCTGCAGGCCGGTCATCAGGATCACCGTCGGCGGCCGCCCGAAGGCGAGGTGCGAGTCGCCGGAGCCCATCAGCTCCGTGAGCCGGTCGTGCACGAGCTTGACGACCTGCTGACCGGCGTTGAGGCCCTTGAGGACGTCGTCCCCGAGAGCGTCCGCTTTCACGCCTGCGACGAAGTCCTTGACGACCTGGAAGTTGACGTCGGCCTCGAGCAGCGCGAGCCGGATCTCCCGCATCGCCTTGTTGACGGCATCCTCGTCCAACCGCTTGGCGCGGCCGAGGTCACCCAGGGTCGCCTGGAGCCGGTCGGAGAGGGCGTCGAACACGGCCGTGAAGTGTACGGGTGCAAAGCCGCACCGAGCACTCCAACGAATTCGACTCTACGAAGCGAGCGCCGAGCTCGAGACTCCCGCAGGCAACGACGTAGACCCGATGCGCTCGATCATGTCGAGGTCGCAGGCGAACATGTTGTGCAGCGGCTCGAGCCGGTACGAGAGCGGATCCTTGATCCGCAGAGCCTCGAGCACCCCTTTCAGCCGTCCCTCGACAAAGCCCTCGGCCGCCTGCGGCGTTTGCCAGATCTCGACGACGTTGACGGCACCGACGGCCTCTGATGCGACGTGAAGGATCAGCCCTGCAGGCGGATTCACATCGAGCCCAAGGGAGGACATCATTTCGTCGTACTTCCCAAGACTCAGCTCAGGCACCCGCATGAACAAGGTCACAGCCAATGTAAAACCTCCGTGATCGCGCCCGGAAAGCGTTTGCTAACGATACGCCATTTGTGCGATCTTTGGAAGGGCTAGCCTGATACGAGGGCGCGTGCAAACTCACGTGGGTCGAACGGGCGCAGATCGTCGAGCCCCTCCCCCACGCCGACGAGCTTCACGGGCAGCCCGAGTTCGTACGCAATCGCGACCGCGACACCGCCCTTCGCGGAGCCGTCGAGCTTCGTCAGAGCAACGCCCGTGACCCCCGCCACCTCACCGAACAAACGAGCCTGCTGGAGGCCGTTCTGGCCGGTTGTCGCGTCGACGACGAGCAACGTCTCGTGTGGAGCTCCCTCGATCCGCCCCTCGATCACGCGGCGAACCTTCGCGAGCTCGTCCATCAGGTTCGTCTGCGTGTGCAGCCGCCCGGCGGTATCGACGATCACGACGTCCCGTCCGCGGGCCCTTCCGGCCTCGACGGCATCGAAGGCCACCGCGGCCGGATCGCCACCTGCGGGAGCGCCGATGAAGTCCGCGCCCGCCCGCTCGGCCCAGATCTCGAGCTGCTCCTCCGCGGCGGCCCGGAACGTGTCGCCCGCTCCCACGAGCACGCTGCGGCCGTGCTCGCGGAGCTTCTGGGCGAGCTTGCCGACGGTGGTCGTCTTGCCGGTGCCGTTGACACCGACGACGAGGATCACTGTCGGCTTCTGGGTCAGGTCGAGCGTCGGCGAAGGGCCGAACAGCTCCTCGATCTCCTCCGCGAGCGCCTCACCGAGATCGGCAACCTCGCCGCGCGCTTCGAGGCGCCGCACGATCTCGGCCGTCGCCCGGACGCCGACATCGCCGTGAATGAGCGCCTCCTCGAGCCGCTCCCACGCCTCGTCGTCGCCCGCGTCGAACGTGCCAGCGGCAATCTCGGCGGTCAGTGCTCGGCGGCTCTTCGCGAGCGAGTCGCGCAGTCGGCCGAAGAAGCCACTCTTCTCCTGCTCGTCCGCCTCGGTCGGCTCGTCGCCGAACAGCTCTGCCCAGGTTCTCGACATGGGCGGAACGCTACCCGGCCTCGGAGGATCGAGGCGAGACGTATCGCGGGGCCGATACGTTCCGGCGCTATCCCAACACCGCTTTGGCTAATCGACAGGGTTCAGGTGCGACAGGCGGGGTGTGAGGCGGCTGCTCCGTTCGATCCGGAGTTCGGCGATTTGCTGGTGCAACTGGAGGCGTCGATCCGAGAGCTCCCGTTGCGGATAGCCAAGTCGGTGAGGCAAGTCGTCTGACGACGGATCCGAATTTGTCGACTAGAGAAACCGACACGAGCGGCGTAGTATCGCCGCACCATGCCAAGATGTCTCACCGTCGTGGGAATGGCGATAGCCGTGGTGCTGCTCTCGGCCTCAGCAGCAGACGCGCACCGCGGCCGGTGTGTGTTTCACAAACCATTCGACCAGGACAACGCGCAGGGACTCGCCTACTACGAACTCGACTGGTACATCTTCGATCACTTCGGTAAGACGGATGACGAGTATGACGTGAGAATGGGGCGTTGTACGCCCTTC
>JAYTJO010000524.1:0-2118 GCA_043730975.1 Thermoleophilia bacterium
TCGCGCGCATCGAGTTGCCACAGGCGGGCGCCTCGGGCGTTCCCTTGATGAAGACCGTAACGGGCTCGGTGTCGATGACCTGCTTGATCTGATCCTGCAACGTGCTCATGTGGTTCCCTTCGTTCGAATGCGAAGCTCATGGATGGTGCCGTCGGCGAGCGGTGCGGCAAGCGCCGCGTTGACGAGCTTGTGCTGCTCGATCAGCGACAGGCCGTTGAACCGCTCCGAGGTGACGATCACCTGAAAGTGATCGCCACCGCCGGTGCGGTCCTCGACCGCGACGTCCCCCCCGGGGAAGGCGTGATCGAGCAGGGCAAGGATCGAATCTGCAGCCATCGGCAATGATGCTAGCGATGGCCGGTCGGATTGCCTTCCTTCTCTCGTTCCCCGAGCGCGCTGTGCGGTCCGTCTTCGCGCTCGTCGGAGGCGGTGTCCACGAGACGGCGGAGGTGGTTCTGCCTCGTCTCGTCCGCCGCTCGCGGCTCTATGAGGCGACAGCGAAGAATCTGCTGCGGGTCGCGATCGAGGTCGTCGGGGGCGTCGAGGCACCCGCGGGCGTCGTCGACGAGTACGAGCCGAGCGCCACGAAGCTGATGGTGCGCAAGGGAGCGGGCAACGTCGTCGAGATCGGCTCGATCGCAGCGTTCGGCTTCTCACCCCTGTGGCTCCTCGCGGCCGGCGCGGACGTGACGAATGGAACGCGGACCTACCTCGACGCGTTCGTGCGGGAGCTGAAGGTCGCCGGCGTGCTCGCCGAGGAGGCGCACCTCCGCTCGGTCGACGAGCTCCTCGCGGCGCTCGCGGGAGGAACGGGGACGGCGGCACGCCTGATCGACATTCCGCCGCTCGAGCTGGCCGCCCTCCGCCAGTCGCTCTCCGATCTCCGCACCGATGCAAGCGGCCTTCCCTCTCCGACCGAGATGACGTCACTCTTCGACGGGCTCCGGGCCGAGGCTGTGCGCGAGCGGAGCAGCCTGCTCGAGGTCTCGACCGGCGTCGGCATCGCCTTCTTCAACTCGGCGCGGCACGTCGGCCGCCAGCACGTCCTGGATCCGTACAACGAGGATCTCGCACCGCTCCGGTCCGAGGGCTTCGGGACCTACGCGGCTCGCGTCGCGCGCCCGTACGGATCCGCGGTCGCACGCCACTTCGACCCCGCGCAGGCGAGCCTGACCGAGCGGGGCGTCGACAAGCTGCGCGGCGGGAGTACCTCGTGAAAGAGCTCGCCCGCCAGCGCTTCGACGAGGCCTGCGACCACGATCGTGCGGGGCGCGAGGCAGAGGCGATCCCGTGCTACGAGGAGGCGCTCGAGCTCGGCCTCGGCGATCCGTGGCGGCAGCAGGCATTGCTCGGGCTCGGTTCGAGCTACCGCAACGTGCTGCGGCACGCCGACGCGATCGCACTGCTGCGCGAGGCGACCGTCGAGTACCCGGGCGACGACGCGCTACGCGTCTTCCTCACGCTTGCACTGTGGAGTGGGGGTCGGGAGCGAGAAGCATTCGAGCTCCTCGGCAAGGTCGTCGTCGACACGGCCGATCTCCGCGGCTATCGGCGCGCGGCCTCGACCTACTTCGATCACGTCGAGTGAGGTACCGAGGCGAGCGCCGAGGGCTCACGTGGCGATGACGAGCTTGCCTCTCGCGTGCCCTCCCTCGAGATGTCTCATCGCCGTGGCTGCCTCGCGTAGCGGGTAGGTGTGCTCGACCACCGCTGCCAGTCGATCGCGATCGAGAAGCTCTGCCGCACGCTCGAGGTGATGGTGCTTCTCATTCGGAGTCAGCATCGTCAGTCGCTGGCGCACGAACGGCGAGAGAGCCACCGCCCGAAACTGCCGGTCGATGCCACCGAGCAATCGGCCTCCTCCTTCACCGCCCGCGATGACGAGAGTCCCGCGGGGCTTGAGCACACGGCGGAGCCCGGTGAGCGACGTGTTGCCCGCGATGTCGAGGATCAGGTCGTACCGCTGCGGGCCAGTCGTGAAATCATCTCTGGTGTAGTCGATGACGTGATCCGCGCCGAGCAATCGGATGAATTCGGTCTTCGCAGTGCTGCAGACACCGGTGACCTGCGCGTCGAGTGCCTTGGCGATCAGCACGGCGTACGCGCCGACGCCCCCCG
>JAYTJO010000525.1:0-9698 GCA_043730975.1 Thermoleophilia bacterium
GTAACCGATGTCGACGAGCACCTCGTCCTTGTCGACGCGCACGACCGTGCCGTGCACGACCTCGCCCTCGTTGATGGTCGGGAAGGTTGCGTCGTAGTCCGGAATTAGCTCCCCATCGGGGCCGACGATCCAGACACCGTCTTCGAGGACGGGAATTTCGATAGTGGACATTTGGGTGCTCTCGGTAGGTTGGTTGGCCATGGGCGAACGACGAGTATAGCGACGAATCACCGTATTTCTGCCTCCACCCTTGCTACTTCGCGTCGCTACTTCGCGTCGGCCCAGTTGTCGCCGGCGCCGACGTCGACAGCAAGCGGAGGGTCGAGCGGATAGGCCCCGACCATCTCCTCACGGACGAGCTCGCGCACGCCGCTAACCTCGGTCTCGGGGACCTCGAGCAGCAACTCGTCGTGCACCTGGAGGACGAGGCGCGCAGTCCTGCCCTCGGCCCGCAGGCGGTCATGGGCACGGATCATCGCCACCTTGATCACGTCGGCCGCAGTGCCCTGCATGACGGTGTTCACCGCGAGCCGCTCGCCCAGTGATCGGGTCTGGCGATTCGAGGCTCGAAGCTCGGGAATCGGCCTGCGTCGTCCGAGGAGCGTCGTCACGTAGCCGTCGGCGGCGGCCTGCGCAATGGTGCGCGCGATGAACTCCTGGACGCGCGGGAAGCGGGCCAGGTATGTGTCGATGTAGGCCTGCGCCTCGTCACGGGGGATCTCGAGGTTTTCGGCGAGCCCGAACGACGAGATGCCGTAGATGATCCCGAAGTTGACCATCTTCGCCACGTCGCGCTCCGACCGCGTCAGCGTCGCTGGATCCTTCCCGAGCACCTCGGCCGCGGTGCGCGTGTGGATGTCCTCCCCACGCTCGAACGCCTCCCGCAGCACAGGCTCACCCGAGACGTGCGCCAGGATCCGTAGCTCGACCTGGCTGTAGTCGGCCGAGAGCAAGCGATGGCCGTCCTCGGCGATGAAGGCCGAGCGGATCTGGCGGCCGAGGTCTGTACGGATCGGGATCGACTGGAGATTCGGGTTCGAGGTCGAGAGCCGACCCGTCGCGGCGACGGCCTGGTTGAAGGTCGTGTGTAGTCGCCCGTCGAGCTCGGAAATCAGAGACGGCAGCGGCAGGAGATACGTGTTCAGGAGCTTCGAGTACTCGCGCCATTCCTCGACGACGGGCACGATCTCGTGCTCATCGCGCAACCCGCGAAGCACGCGGCTATCGGTCGAGTAGCCCGTTTTCCCCTTTCTGCCGGGCTCGAGTCCGAGCTTTTCGAAGAGAATCCTGGCCACCTGCTGCGTCGAGCCGAGCATGAACTCCTCGCCCGCGAGATCGGTCGCCTTCGCCTCGAGCTCCTCGACGCGATCGCGCAGGCGGGCCGTGATCTCCCCCATCCGGTACGTGTCGATCTTCACGCCGGCCGTCTCCATTGCGGCGAGAACAGCGGTGAGCGGCAGCTCGATCCGCTCGTAGAGCTCGAGCGATCCCCGCTCGACGAGGCGCTCGCGCATCGGGCCGGCCAGCCGCCGCGTCGCCTCGGCATGACGGACGAGCAGCGCGGTCGTCTCCTCGGCGGCAGGCTCCGGCTCGATCTCGATCCCGTACTCGGCCGCGAGATCGTCGATCAGGTAGGCCGAGCGGCCAGGCTCGATCAGGTAGGCGGCGAGCATCGTGTCGTCCACCGGGGCGAACGGCAGCTTGAGCGCCTTCGCGTCGTGCGCCACGATCTCGGAGTCGCGCAGTAGCGACGCCTGCGCCGGGTCCCAGTCGGCGACGAGAACGCCGCTCCCATCGGCGACGGCAATACGGCCGCCCTCGATCGCCACACCGACGGTGCCACGGATGGCCGGCAGGGCGCCTTCGCTCCAGCCGACCGCCTGCCCCTCGAGCTTCTCGCGCTCCTGGGCAGGTACTGCCTCGTCGAGCTCGTCCACCCGGTTGAGGAGGTTGCGGAACTCGAAGCGGCGGAACATCTCCTTCAATTGCGAGCGGTCGGGGGCGCCGGACACGAGAGCGGTCGGGTCGACATCGAGCGGAAGATCGCGGCGCATCGTCGCGAGGCTCTTCGACGCTCGCGCCTGATCGGCGTTCTCCCGGACCGCCTTGCCGCGGGCCGGAGAGAGCTCGTCCGCGTGGGCGATCACCTCCTCGAGCGACCCGTACTGCGCGATCAGCTGCCCTGCGGTCTTGTCGCCGATCCCGGGAATCCCTGGGATGTTGTCCGACGTATCGCCCTTCAGCCCGATGAAGTCGGGCACCTGGTCGGGACGGACGCCGTAGCGAAGCTCGACGCGCTCGGGCGTGTAGACGTTGACGTCGGAAACACCGCGCGGCGTCATCATCAGCGTGATGTTCTCGGAGCAGAGCTGGAAGGCGTCGCGATCGGTCGAGACGACGCACGTCTTCACTCCTGCCTCGTCGGCACGGGTCGCGATCGTCGCGATCACATCGTCGGCCTCCCAGCCCTCGAACTCGAGGTTGCGATAGCCGAAGGCCTCGACGATGGGGCGGAAATGCGGGAACTGCTCGCGGAGCAGATCCGGCATCGGCTTGCGTCCCTGCTTGTAGACGACGTCCACGGCCTCCGCTGCCGCGGCACGATGAACGGGCCGCGTATCCCAGGCGACCGCCACCCCCCTCGGCCGGTAGTCGGCGAGGAGCTTGAAGAGCATGTTCCCGAACCCGAGCAGCGCGTTCGTCGGGAGCCCGTCGCTCGTCGCGAGCTCCTCCGGCAGCGCGAAGAACGCGCGGTAGGCGAGGTTGTTGCCGTCGACGAGAAAGAGCTCCGCACCGCGCGCCGGTCTGTCGTCGAGGTCGAGCTCCGCGCCGGTGATCGTCTTCGGGGACACGCGTCGAGTCTATGACGAACGTCGCCCATCGCGCCGCAACTCCCCGAGGTGGTTGTGCCGCCGCAGCAGGCCCTCCGCTGCTTGGATGGCTTCATGCCCCGCATCCCCCTGCTCTCCGGTTCGCGCATCCCGCTCGTGACGATGGGAGATGACACCGTTCTCCTTGCGCCCCCGGGTCGTCTGGGTTCACTGGGCAACGTCACGGCAGCCGTCGGCGAGGCGCTTCGCTACCCGCTCTCCGGACCGGTGATCGACAAGCTGATCACGCCGGGTGGCCGGGCAACGATCGTCGTCGAGCCTCGCTCGCTCCCGCTTCCCGGCGCATCGAGTGATCCACGGCAGGAGGCCGTCGCCGCCGTCGTCGACGAGCTGGAGCGATTGGGGATGCCCGCGCACCGGCACACGATCCTGATCGCCGGTGGTCTCGGTCGGCGCGCCGGACGTCGCGAGCTCGAGGCGGTGCTCCGACCAATGCAGGCACGCGACTTCCGGGGCACGGTCGTCGTCCACGATGCAACGAGCCCCGAGCTCGAGCCGCTCGGGGTTGCAGGCGCGGCGCCCGCCTCGCTTCACCCGGCGTTGCTGGCCGCCGACCTCGTCGTGTGCGTGACGGCCGCGGAGACGTCCGAGCGTGGCGGCGCCTGTGCTCTCCTTTCGGGCTGCGGCGTCGACACGATCGTCTCCGAGCCACCGGCCGCGTCGCTCCTCGCTCCATCGCACTCACCGATCGGGGCGCTCGCCGGGAAGATCGCAACAGCCCTCGGACTCGAGACCCCTCTGATCGGCGTCTCTCTCATCCTCGACCATCCGCACTTGACGGGTGGGTACCGCGGCTACCCGTCGTCCCCCGAGGCTCTTGCAGCGCTCGGTCGATCACCGGTGCGACGCCTCCTCAACATTCTCCCCGGCATGGTGAGAGAGCGGGCGCTCCAAGGCCTCGGGCGCGAGATCTCGGCGATGGGAGTGCTCGCGGGGCCACCGGCCGTCGCCCACGCCGAGGCGTTGCTCCGCGGCATCTCGCTCCGAGGCGTATCGCTCCGCGGCCAGCTCAACACGATCGTCGTGCCACTGCCCTGGAGCGGCATTCACGAACCACGCGAGCCGCTGAATCCCATCACCGCAGCGGCGACCGGCCTTGGCCATGCGATGCGCCTGTGGCGGGACACCTCACCGCTCACCGAGGGAGGGACGATCGTCCTCCTGCACGACCTTCGACGAACGTTTGGGCACGGCCCGCAGGCCCCGTACCGCCCCCTCTTCCAGGTGCTCCGCGACGGCGGCTCGGACGAGCAGGTCGCGGCCGGCCGTGAGGCAGCCGCGTTCGACGAGCGCGCGCTTGCCGCCTACCGGGACGGCCGCGCGCCTCATCCACTGCTTCCCTACGTCGACTGGGCTTCGTGTCGGCCTGCGCTCGATCGTGCCGGCCGCGTGCTCGTGGCCGGCTGTCGCGACGCCGGAGCGGCACGAGCGCTCGGGTTCGTCCCCACCCACAGCATCACCGCTGCGCTCGAGATGGCACGTGGAATCGCCGGTGGGAGTGACCGACTCGGAGTGCTGCTCGGCCCGCCCTACGCCCCGGTGGTCGTTTCGTAGATCGGTGTGCGCACCGCGGAATGGGCATGCGCCCATCCCCTACACGTTGCGTCGCAAAGAGCCGAAGCGGCGGCCTACTCTTCGCCGAGATACGTCTTGCGGACCTGCTCGTTCACCTTCAGCTCGCCGGCCGGTCCCTCGAGCGCAATCTTCCCGGTCTGCAACACGTAGCCGCGCTTCGCGACATCGAGCGCCATCAGCGCGTTCTGCTCCACGAGCAGCACCGGCGTACCCTGCTGGTTGATCTCGATCACGATCTCGAAGATCTTCTCCACGAAGATCGGCGCGAGGCCCATCGAAGGCTCGTCGAGGAGGAGCAGCTTCGGGCGGGCCATCAGCGCCCGGCCGATAGCGCACATCTGCTGCTCACCGCCGGACATGGTGCCGGCCTTCTGGGCGCGCCGCTCGTACAGGCGTGGGAAGAGCTCGAAAACCCTGTCCATGTCGCCCTTGAAGTTCTCGCGATCGTCGCGCTGGAAGGCGCCCATCTCGAGATTCTCGGTCACGCTCATACGTGGGAAGAGCCGGCGACCCTCGGGACTCTGGGCGATCCCATTCTTGACGATCGAGTGAGGTGAGTTCGTCGTGATGTCGTTCCCCTGGAACCGGATCGTCCCCTGGCGCGGACGGTTGAGCCCGTTGATCGCGCGCAGCATGGTGGACTTGCCCGCCCCGTTCGCACCGATCAGCGTCACGATCTCGCCGGCGCCGACGCGGAGCGACACTCCCTTCAGCGCATGAATGGCGCCGTAGAAGACGTGCACGTCGTCGACGACCAGGACGTCGCCGTTCGAGGCTGGGGCAGCGCTCACGCAGCGGCCCCCTTGCCGAGGTAGGCCTCGATCACACGCTCGTTCGACTGGATCTCGGAGGGGCTTCCCTCCGCGATCTTGGCGCCGTACTCGAGCACTGTGATGTACTCGGAGACACCCATCACGACCTTCATGTCGTGCTCGATCAGCAGCACGGTGAGGCCCTTGTCGTCACGCGCGCGCCGCACGAAATCCGTAAAATCGGCCGTCTCCTGCGGGTTCATGCCGGCGGTCGGCTCGTCGAGCAGGAGTAGTTTTGGATCGGTGGCGAGCGCGCGGGCGGCCTCGAGGCGGCGCTGGTCGCCGTAGGGCAGCGTGCCGGCGTACTCCTCGTGCCGGCGCGGCAGGCCGCAGTAGGTGAGCAGCTCTCTCGCCCGTTCGCGCGATTCGCGCTCCTCGCGCTTGACCCGCGGTGTGTGGAGGATAGAACCGAAGATGCCGCCGCGGAGGCGGCAGTGCATCCCGACCTGGACGTTCTCGATCGCGGTCATCTGCGCGAACAGGCGGATGTTCTGGAAGGTGCGTCCGATCCCCAGCTCGACGATCGCGTGCGGGGGCTTGCCGACGACCTCGACACCGTCGAAAACGATCGAGCCTGACGTCGGCACGTAGACGCCGGTGATCTGGTTGAAGAAGGTCGTCTTGCCGGCACCGTTCGGGCCGATCAGCGCCACGATCGAGCCGCGCGGGATCGCAAAGTCGATGTCGTTCGAGGCCACGAGCCCGCCGAACTCCTTGCGCACCTGCGTGGCGACGAGCAGGTTATCCACGGGCGCGGTCATCAGTCGTCGCTCGAGTCGCGGTCAGTGAGCGTTCCCTCGTGCTGGACGTCGTAGAACGGCGTGTCGTGGACGCCCTCAGCGGCCTCGATCTTGTGCCTGCGTTCGGGAATCAGTCCGGTCGGCCGGAAGAGCATCATCAACACGATGATGACGCCGTAGATGCCGAACTGGTACTTCGTGGGATCGAAGTCGAGCCCGCCCTCCTGCACCTTGGAGCCGATCGTGGCGAGACCCTCGATGTTGAGGTAGCCGAGGATCAGGCCGCCTACGAGCACGCCCCAGATCGATCCCATGCCACCCAGGACGACCATGCAGAGGAGGAAGATCGAGAAGTTGAAGTAGAAGTCGGCAGGAAAGGCGCCGGCCTTGAAGCTGGCGAGGAAGGCACCGGCGACGCCGCCAATGAACGCACCGATCGCGTACGCCCACGTCTTCGTTCGCATCAGCGGTACCCCCATCGCCGCCGCAGCGGT
This sequence comes from Thermoleophilia bacterium, assembly GCA_043730975.1. Classification (GTDB taxonomy): domain Bacteria; phylum Actinomycetota; class Thermoleophilia; order Gaiellales; family Gaiellaceae; genus Gaiella. The sequence continues at coordinate 6,513 of JAYTJO010000525.1, forward strand.
TTCGTCCTCCCGGATCGCGATCCAGGCACGGCCGAGGCGCGAGTCGCGAAGTCGGACCGAGGCGAAGATGGTCAGGAGCAGGAGGCCGATCGCAGTCCAGTAGTAGAGGTCCTCCTTGTTCGACTGCGACCTGAAGACGAAACCGCCGATGCCGAGCGAGTCGATCGGCGCGATCCCGAAGGTGCCGTTCGTGAGATCGAAGCCCTTGATCGAGTCGGCGTTGCGGACGAACTGGGGCACGATCTCGCCAAAGCCGAGCGTGACGATGGCAAGGTAGTCCCCTCGAAGCCGAAGCGTCGGGAGGCCGATCAGGATGCCGACGATTGTCGTGAACACGCCGGCGAGGATGAGGATAAGCCACATCGAGATGTGAATCCCACTCAGCCCGTCCGAGACCGTCGAACCGAAGTGGAAGCTGACCTGGGAGAACTGCTGTGAGGCGAACCAGCCGGCCGTATACGCCCCGGCGGCGTAGAACGCGACGTACCCGAGGTCGAGCAGGCCCGCATAGCCGACGACCATGTTGAGCCCCAGCGCCATCATCGTGCCTATGAGAATCGTGACCATCGAATCCGTCCGCGGGACGAAGTCGCCGATCAGCGGCAGGCTCTTAAGCGTGCCGACGATAAGCGGGTAGAGGATGCCGAGCACGAGAAGGCCGCCGATCAGCAACCACGTCCGCTCGACGCGACTCCGGATGCCGGGGCGCACGTCTCCCTGCGCGGTCATGCACCCTCCGGTGTCTGCTCGCCGAGAATCCCCTGTGGGCGGAAGACAAGAATGGCGATCAGAATCCCGAAGACGATCGACCGGGTCCAGTCGCTGCCGGGCGTCCCGTCGAGGCCCTCGTTGAGCGCCTGCACGAGCCCGATCAGCATGGCGCCGAGGACCGCGCCGGTGAGGTTGCCAATCCCCCCGAGCACGGCGGCGGTGAACGCGATCAGCCCCAGCTCGAAACCCGTGTCGTAGCGCATGTTGAACTGGAGCAGGTAGACGAGCCCGGCCACAGCGGCAAGTGCACCCGCGAGGAAGAATGTGACGGAGATCGTACGGTTGACGTCGATGCCCATCATCGCCGACGCCTCTGTGTCCTGTGAGACGGCGCGCATCGCCTTTCCCTGACGCGTCGAGCGGACGAACCACGTCAGCACGACGAGCACGGGAACAACGATGGCGAAGACCGCGAGCTTGTTCCACTGGATCACGATGTCGCCGATCGTGATCGCGTCCGTCCTCGGGATGAAGTTCGGCACCGACTCGAAATCGACGCCGTAGACCGCCAACGAGAAGTTCTGGATCACGAACGACACGCCCACGGCGGTGATCAACGGCGCGAGCCGGGGAGCGTGGCGGAGGGGCTTGTAGGCGACGCGCTCGATTCCGCCGTTGAGCAGCGCGAACAAGGGAATCGTGACTGCCAGAGTGCCGGCGAGTCCGATGAGAATGATGGGTACCCCGGAGCCCTCATCGAGGCCGAACACGGATATAATGAGCGTGCTCGCCACGAGCCCGGACAGCGCGAAGACGTCTCCGTGCGCGAAGTTGATCAGCTGCAGAATGCCGTAGACCAGGGTGTACCCGAGTGCGACGACCCCGTAAATGGCCCCGTTCGTGAGCCCGATGATCGAGACGTTGATGAACCGCGTCGGATCCTCGACGAACTGGACGACCAGGAAGACAGCCATCAGACCCAGTAACACCAAACCGACCGCGTCGATGATGCTCAGGCCGCGGACGCGCGTCAGGGTCGTTGAAGCTGCGTTCGCCATACGTGGGGTGTGACCTTACACTGGATGCGGCGGGAGGACAATGCCTCCCGCCGCATCCGCGTTCGGATCGATCGTGCAGCCTAGGCTGCGCCGGCCGCCTTGACGGTCTCGGGCTTCGGCACGACCACCGCTGAAGCGGCGTTGAACTTCGTGTCCGACGCCGTGTAGATCGTGAAGCCGACAATCGCACCCGCTGCGTCGACCGGGTCGCCATTCTCGTTGAAGCCGAACGAGCCGATCAGTCCGTCGGTGACCTCGGTCGCGAACATCTTCGCGAGCACGTCCTCCCGGGTACCGTCAGACGCCGCGATCGCGTCGAGCAGCACCTGAGCCGCCTGAGCGCCGTAGATCGCATACGGGTCGATCGCCTTGCCCGTCAGCGGACCGGCAAGCAGTCCATCGATGAACTCCTTTGCCTTGCCCTTGAACTCGCTGATCGGCACTCCGGCAACCGACATGAACATGCCGGACGCTGCGGCGCCTGCTTCATCCACCGTCGCCTGGGTTGTGAACCCGTCCGGCGCGAACAGCTTCACATCGCCGTCGTTCGGGCCGAGCACGGCCACCTTGTCCTTGATCAGCTGGGCGCCGTTCTCGTCGATCAAGCCGCCGAGGAAGAGCCCGTCAGCCCCCGTGCCCTCGACCTTCTTCATCAGCGCCTCGTAGCTCGATGCCTTACCGTCCCAGGCATCGAAGCCGACGACCTCCATGCCGAGACTCTCGGCCGCCTTCCGGAACGTCGTCGCGACACCAAGACCGTATGCCTCCTTGTCGTTCAGGACGAACACCTTCTTGACGCCCTGCGCCTGGGCGAACTCGGCCACGGCCGCGCCCTGGTAGTCGTCGGCGGGAGCGACGCGCAGGTAGTTACGCGTGCCGGAAGGGTAGAACTTGTCCGGTTCGGACGCGTCGCACCCACCAGGCAGGTTCACCGTCAGGCAGGGCCACGTGTTCGCAGGCGAGATCATCGTGATCCCGCCGTTCGGTGCCTCGTTCAGCACCGGGATGATGATCGCCGCACAACCGGAGTTGAACGTGCCGATTACCCCGAGCAGCTTGTCGTTGGCAGCGTAGGCGTTCGCATTCTGCGAGCACTTACCAGAGTCCCACTTCGCCGCCTGCGCCGTCGCATCGTCGCACGACTGGAAGCCGATGTTGTAGTCGCCGGCCTTCCACTCTCGTTGGCCGAGCTCGTAGCGGATCGCCGCGACGATCTGCTCGGTCTGCGTGCGTGACGACCCCTGCAACGGGAAGTCCGACGAGATGAGGTAATCCGGATCGCCTTCACCCTCGTATTCGATCGCGGTGCACGACGAGGACGGCAGCGCCTCTGGCGGCGCGCTGCTTTCGTCGCTGCCGCCGCAGCCGGCCGCGACGAGCGCGACTAGCGTGATCAGCAGGCCCACCAGGGCCAGGC
>JAYTJO010000526.1:0-2169 GCA_043730975.1 Thermoleophilia bacterium
CCTCGCCGAGCTCCACACCCACCTCGGCGGCTCGGTTGCCTCCGACATCCTCTGGAGCCTTGCGCACGAGCAGGGGATCGCGCTGCCAGTGAAGGACTACTGGGAGTTCGAGAAGCTCGTCACCGTCTCCGACCCCCGCGGGGTCGAGAACCTCGACGCGCTCGATGCGATCTACCACTGGACGGAGCTGATCCAGTCCTCCCCACTCGCGGTCGAGCGCTCCGTGCACAGCGCGATCGGTGGCGCCTACCGCTCGCAGGGGATCACAACGCTCGAGCTCCGCTTCAACCCCATGAAGCGCAACCGCGGCGGCGAGCGCGACCTCGACCACATCATCCTCGCCGCGATCCGCGGGCTCGACCGCGCGCGACTCGAGTACCCGCAGGTCCGCGCCGGCCTGATCCTGATGATGGACCGCACGTTCAATGCGCGTCAGAACGCGATCATCGTCGACAAGGCGATCGCGTGGGCCGAACGCGGCGTCGTCGGCATCGACATCGCCGGGCCGCGCCCCGGCGGGACGCGCTATGACTACACGTCGGTGCAGCCGATGGTCGAGACGGCTCGCGCCGCCGGACTCGGCATCACGATCCACGTCGGCGAGGAGGGAGCAACCGGCGCCGAGGAGATCGGAGAGGTCGTCGAGAGCCTCCGCCCCGACCGGATCGGCCACGGCATCCTCGCCGCCCACGACCCGGCTTTGATGGCGAAGTTGCGTGAGGCCGGAATCGTGCTCGAGATCTGCCCCACCTCGAACCTGCTGACCAAGGCGCTCGCCGACGAGGAGGCGATCCGCTCCACCTTCCGCGCCTTCGTCGAGCACGGCGTGGCGTTCACGATCGCGACGGACGGCCCGGAGATGATGGGCACGCACCTGCGCGACGAGCTCGAGCTCCTCGAACGGATCGGCGCGCTCGACGCGAGCGAGCTGCGCGAGGCGAACGCGCGCGGCCACGCGGCGAGCTTTATCTAGACGGGCGTTCCGCAGTAACCCCAGCGGTAACCCAGGAGACAGGCTGAAGCCTGTCACCGCTGCCTCACAGATCTCGGTTGTCGGCCGTTTGAGATGGAATGAGAGACCGGGAGCGTTAGACAGGGAATGGCACGTGGTTGGAACATCTGGGCGGCGCTCGGGATCGTCTACATCGTCTGGGGTTCGACGTACTTCGCGATCAAGGTCTCCGTCGAGACGATGCCGCCGCTGCTTTCCGCCGGCTTTCGATTCATCGTTGCCGGGCTTCTTCTCGGAACGATCCTCGCATTGCGACGGACGCCTCTCCGAGTGCCGTGGCGGGAGGCTCGAGCGGCCCTTGCACTCGGCGTGCTGCTCCTGACGTGCGGCGTGGGTGTCGTGGGGCTTGCCGAGACCCGGATCGACTCGAGCGTGGCCGCGATGATCGCCGGCTCCGTGCCGCTGCAGGTGATCCTCTGGCGCACGCTCGCGCGTGAGCACGTCGCGACCGCGACGAAGGTTGCAGCGGTCGTCGGCATCGGTGGGCTTGCCCTCATCATCGGCCCGGCCGGCATCTCCGATGGGTCCGCCGCCATCGGTCTCGCGATCATGCTCTGCGGCTCCATCGCCTGGTCGACCGGGTCGTTCATCTCGCGCCGGATGCCTCTCCCGAAAGACCCCTTCGTCGCGACGGTATACGAGATGATCGGCGGCGGCCTCGTGCTCATCGTCGCGGCACTCGCCGTCGGGGAGGGCGCCGACCTCTCCGCCGACGCGATCTCGGCGGCCTCCTTCGCCGCATGGGTCTACCTCGCCATCTTCGGATCGCTCGTCGCGTTCACTGCCTATGCATGGTTGCTCCACCATGCGCCCATCTCACAGGTCGTCACGCACCAGTACGTCAACCCGGTCGTCGCGATCATTCTCGGCAGCCTCTTCCTCGGCGAGTCCCACGACCTCGCAACGGTGGTCGGTGCCCTGATCGTGATCGGCGCGGTCTTCGCCACGATCCGGAGTGAGAGCCGCATCGCACCCGTCCAAGCGGTGGTCGAGGTGGACGCGGCTGCGTCCCCGATGCGGGCGAGATAGCCGCGAGAGGCTTGAAGCGCATTAAGCCTCTACGTCAGGTCGACGTGGGTGCGGCGGTGCACGAGGAACTCGAGCAGGTCTGAGCGCGTCAGAATCGCGGCAGGTTTCCCCGCGATCCCAACGACGAC
>JAYTJO010000527.1:0-3668 GCA_043730975.1 Thermoleophilia bacterium
ACGAACGGCCCGGCTGGCACGCGGAGGAGGCGCTTACGGTCGAACAAGCGATCATCGCCTCGACGGTGACTCCTGCCTGGCTCGCGGGCGATGAACGCCGTCGTGGCAAGCTCCTCCCCGGCTTTCTCGCAGATCTCGTCGTCCTCTCACGCGATCCCTTCCTCTCCCCGGCGGACGAGCTCGAATCGGTGAAGGTCGTGGCCACGATGGTCGGCGGGCGCTGGGCACACAATCCGCCGCCCTGGGACTGACCGTTCTGGAACTCAGCCGGTATGCTTGACGTCGTGGCGACACGAACGATGCACCAGGTTCACCAGTCCGAGACGTGCTCGGTAGCTGCAACCGCAGAGATCATCGGAGCCAAGTGGACCGTCCTCATCGTGCACGAGCTTTCGGAGGGAGCAAGGCGCTTCACCCAGATCGAGCACTCGTGCGCCGGCATCAGCCCTCGCACGCTCGCCGAGCGGTTGCGCTGGCTCGAGGCCGAGGGAATCGTCATCCGCCGCAGTTTTGCGGAGTCACCACCGCGCGTGGAATACGAGCTGACCGAGAAGGGCACCGCACTCCTGCCGCTGATCGCCGAGATGCGCCACTTCGGGCACGACTGGCTCGGCTGCGGCGTGCATGGTGCGTGAGGCGGGTCATCCCGCGGGAGAAGAGCGTATCGCGGGCTGACCCGCCTCACGCTCCATGCTCCTTTCTGCGCGCTTCGCGCGATCCTGAAGGTGGCCGCCCGCGGCCATGACGTGTACGAGGGGTCGCGGCGTCCGTCACGAGCGGTGGCCGGCGTAGGGGCTAGGCGCCGGCGAGCCTCAGCGAGGCAAGCCTCGCCCGGGCTCAGGGGAGTGCCGACGGTTCGACCCACACGCGCGCGAGCTCGACGATCGTTGCGGCTGCCGCCGCCATGTCCTGCACGCTCGCCCACTCGCGCGTCGAGTGGTAGTTCTGCCCGCCGGTGAGGAGGTTCGGCGTCGGCAGCCCCATCGCCGAGAGGCGGGCACCGTCGGTGCCGCCGCGAATGATCGAGCGAACCGGCTCGACACCGGCGCGCCGGATCGCCTCCTCTGCAGCAGCGATGACCCGGGGATGCCTGTCGATCACCGCGCGCATATTGCGGTAGCTCTCCTGCACCTCGACCGTCACGCGCGCCCGCGGCTCGCGCTCGCCGATCGCCTCGGCCCACTGCCGTACCCGCTCGGTGTGCTCGTCGAGGAGGGCGTCGTCGTGATCCCTCACGATCAACACGACCGTCGTCTCTTCCACCCCCCCGCTGATCCGCGACGGATGGATGTACCCCTCGCGGCCCTCGGTCGTCTCGGGCGACAACGAATCCTTCGGCAGCGACGCGATGAAATCCGCAGCAAGCCTGACGGCATTTACGAGCTTGCCTTTGGCGGATCCCGGGTGGGCGCCACGTCCCCGGAAGGTGACACGGACCTGGAACGCCGAGAACGTCTCGATCTCCAGTTCGCCGAGGCCGGAGCCATCAAGGGTGTACGCAGCCTCCGCACCGAACTTCTCGAGGTCGAAGTGGTCGGTTCCACGTCCGACCTCCTCGTCGACCGTGAATGCGACGCGAATGGTGGATCGTGGCTCCGGCGTACCGATGAGATGGGCGACCGCTGCCATGATCTCGGCCACGCCGGCCTTGTCGTCGGCGCCGAGCAGGGTCGTGCCGTCACTCGTGATGATGTCGTGACCGATACGCGCTGCGAGCGCGATCTCCTCGGCGGGGTCGATCATCTGGCTCGAGTCGCCCGGCAGCATGATCACCCCACCCGCGTAGTCCTCGTGGACAATGGGGACGACACCGGCGCCCGGCGACTCCGGGGTCGTGTCAACGTGGGCAATCAGGCCGATCACAGGAGCGCCGTTGGTTCCCGGCAGCGTCGCGAAGACGTAGCCGTGCTCGGTCAGCTCGATGTCGTCGAGACCGATCTCCGTCAACTCGGTGACGAGGAGGCGAGACAGGTCGAGCTGCTTGGCCGTGCTCGGATACGTGTCGGAGTCTTCCCGGGCTTGCGTGTCGATTCGGACGTAGCGGAGGAATCGCTCATGAACGTCGTCGGAGAGCTTGGCCGCGAGCGGGGAGGAGAATGGCGCGCTACCCAAGGTCGGCGAGATGGCGGTAGAGGGCGGCAGCAGCCTCGATCCCGAGCGGAAGGTATGCCGTTGGAATGCGCTCGTTCGGCGAGTGGATGTTCGATTCGTGGAGCGCGAACCCGGTGAGCACGGTCGCGACCCCCCGTGCCGCGAGCGCCGAGACGAGGGGAATCGCTCCGCCGGAGCGGATCAGCAAGGGGCGGACGCCGAGCACCTCCTCGAAGGCGTCGAGGCCGAGAACCACGGCACGCGCGTCAGAAGGGATGTGCCCCGGAGGCGCGGACGACAGCAGGGTGACCTCGACGTCTGTACCCGCGGGCGCCGCGTTGCGGAGGAGCGCCTCGAAGGCCGGTGCAATGACGCCAGGATCCTGGTCGCCGACGAGCCGGATCGAGACGTTCGCCTCGGCCTCGACCGCTATGACCGTTTTCTGAAGCACCGGCGAGCCGCCCTGAATGCCATGGACGTCGACGGACGGCTCCGCCCACGTGCGGAGATAGAACTCGCCACCTGCCGCCTCGTCTGCCGGCCTCGATCCGGCGGCCGCGATCTCCGCAGGGCCGGCCGGGAGTGTCTGCCATGCTGCCAGCTCGACGTCGGAGGGCGGGACGACGCCGACCCGCAACTCGTCGGGCAGGCGACCGTCGCGCGGGAGCACTGCCGCGAGCGTCTGCATCAGCGCGTGCATCGCGTTGAGGGATGCGCCGCCGTACATTCCGGAGTGGAGATCGCGGCTGCCGGTGCTCACCTTGACGTGGAAGTAACAGAGGCCGCGAACAGCGATGTTGAAGCCGGGAACGTCTCGCTCGACCATGCCGCTGTCGAACACGATCGCCGCATCGGCACCACGCTCGTCGGCTGCGATCCAGTCGACGATCGAGTGACCGCCGATCTCCTCCTCGCCGTCGCAGGCAAAGCGGAGGTTCACAGGCAGCTGGCCGGAGGCCGCAAGCAGCTCCGCCGCCTTCAGCAGCATGTAGAGCTGTCCCTTGTCGTCTGCGGTACCGCGGGCGTAGAGCCAGCCATCACGGTCGACGAGCTCGAACGGCGGTGACTCCCAGAGCTCGAGTGGATCGGGTGGCTGCACGTCGAAGTGGCCGTAGCAGAGGATCGTCGGCGCGGAGTCGGCGTTCCGCGAGGCGCGGATCTCGCCGACGACGAGCGGCCGCTCACCCCAGGGGATCACCTCGGCAGTGCCACCTGCGCGGCGCACGCGCCCGGCAACCCATTCGGCCGCTGCCGCAACATCGCTCTGGTGCGCCGGGTCGGCGCTGACCGAGGGAATCGCGATCAGCTCGGCGAGCTCAGCGACCAACTCCTCGAGGGGTGGCATCTCCACGGCGAGGGAAGTCTACTCCGGCGCCGAACGCGACCCACCCCTGAACGCGCGCAGGGCGCTCTTGCCCAGACGACAGACTGAAACCTGCCGCCGATCGTGACTGGACGCCGCGACCTCCCGTGCAAGGGATGGCCGCGGGCGGCCACCTTCAGGATCGCGCGCAGCGCGCAGAAAGGAGGGACGTCGCGTAGGCGGGCACGAGCCCGCGATACGCTCTTCCCTCGCA
>JAYTJO010000528.1:0-1815 GCA_043730975.1 Thermoleophilia bacterium
GGCATATGCTGTTTTGGACGACAGCGAGTTGGACGAGGAGTTCCGCATGGCAGCAGGAGCCACTCCTGTAAGCGGCCTGACTATCCGCGTGGCCGAGACTGACGCCGATCTCGAGCGGTGGCGCCAGGTTCGCATTGCGGTGCTGCCGAACGAGCGCTGTCGAACGGTCGAAGAAATGCGGGAAGTGATGATCCCCGAGCGGGTCTACCTCCTGGCCGAGCTCGACGGCGTTGTGGCCGGGTCCGGACTCGGAGGCCGCAGCGATCTCGCCGATGCTGGGCTGCATCCTCGAGTGATGCCGTCGGCCCGGCGTAGAGGTGTCGGCACCGCACTCCTGCTCGCTCTGGCGGAGCGTGCGGTCGCATTTGGGTTCAAGGAGGCGACGACCAACGTCGACGACGCCGGATCCCTCGCCTTCGGCGAGCGATTCGGCTACCGAGAGGTCGACCGGCAGATCGAGCAGGTTCGTGAACTCGGCGACGAGCCGCGGGCAGCCGCTCCCACAGGAATCGAGATCGTCGCGGTCGCGAGCCGGCCCGAGTTGTGGCGGGCGGCGTACGACCCGCTGGCGCTGCAGGCGTTCGAAGACATGGCGCTCGAGACGCCTCTGCTCGCCTCTCTCGAGCAGTGGGAGCGCGACTGGCTCGATTGGCCAGAGGGGATGTTTCTCGCGCTCGCCGAACGCGAGATCGTCGGTTGCGCCGGTCTGGAGCGAGACGTCGACAGGCCGGAACGGGCGGCGAACGCACTTACCGCGGTGCTTCGTGGCTGGCGTGGTCGCGGGATCGCATCGACCCTCAAGCGCACCGCGCTCTCGTTTGGCGCAACCAACGGGATCCGAGAGGTCTACACCTGGACGCAGCAGGGCAACGCGGACATGCTCCGGCTCAACGAGCACCTCGGGTACGTGGAGCGGGCGGTGAGCATTACCGTCCGTGCGCCGCTTCCGCTGACGCTGCCGTGACGCGAGCCCCGGCGACCGGCTCGAGGCCGGTCGCCGGGGCGTTCCGCATTCAGCTCGGTGCAGGCGCCGGAACTGTCGCCGGGACGCTGACCTGCTGCGTCACCAAGTGTCCGTGCTCGGTGCCATAGCCGCCCGGGACGGGGATGTAGAACTCCGGGTACCCCCACATCCCGTGCTCGGAGACATCGAGACCCATCTGCTCGTGCTCCGGATCGGTCCGGATCCCGACCGTCACCTTGAAGAGCAGCAGGATGCCGAACGAGAGCGTGAACGTGAACGCGCCCACAGCAAGCAAGCCGATGGCCTGCGTGCCGAGCTGACCGAAGCCGCCGCCGTAGAACAGTCCGGCCTGGCCCGTCTCGAGCTTGCTTGCGAGCTCTGGCACAGCGAGGAACCCGAGCGAGAGCGTGCCCCAGACTCCCGACATTCCGTGCGCCGCGATCGCGCCGACCGGATCGTCGATCCCGATCTTCTCGACGAACAGCGAGCCGATGACGACGATGATCCCGGAGACAAACCCGATCAGGATCGCAGCCCACGGCGCGACGAAGGCGCACGCTGCCGTGATCGCAACGAGCGCGGCAATGGCGCCGTTCAGCATCATCGAGAGGTCGGGCTTCTTGACGACGATCCACGACGTCAAGACCGCGCCGAGTACGCCGGCAGCTGCAGCGAGGTTCGTATTCAGCGCCACGTAGGCGAAGAAGCCGACGCCGCCGAAGTCGACCGAGAGGGTCGAGCCCGGGTTGAAGCCGAACCAGCCGAACCACAGGATGAGCACGCCGAGCGTCGTGAACGCCATGTTGTGACCCGGGATCGCGTTGGGCTTGCCGTCCGAGCCGAACTTGCCG
>JAYTJO010000529.1:0-7586 GCA_043730975.1 Thermoleophilia bacterium
GCTCAGCTGAACCTCTCGCAAGCGGCGATCTATCTCGCCAACGCGCCGAAGTCGAACGCGTCGGCAAAGGCGATCTGGGAGGCACGGGCCGAGGTACGCGAACGCGGCATTCAACCGCCTCCGCCGGCGCTTCGGGACGCGCACTACGCCGGAGCTCGGACGCGAGGCCACGGCGAGGGCTACGCCTCGCCCCACGACGACCCCACCGGCGGCACGTCCACCTACCTCCCCGACGGACTCGAGAGCCGAACGTACTATGTGCCCTCGGGCAACGGAGAGGAGATTGATGATGGCAATCGGGACAGGTGATCGTGCACCGGAGTTCGACCTCGAGGAGGCGTACGACAAGCCGCACCTGAGCCTCGCGACGTTCCGGGGCAAGCGGAACGTGCTCCTCGTCTTTCACCCGTTCGCCTTCACGGGCGTCTGTCGCGAAGAGGCCCTCGACCTTCAGGCGAACCTCGACTCGTTCGACAACGCCGAGACGGACGTCGTGTTCGTCTCGTGCGACACCTCGGCCGCTCGACAGGCGTGGAGACAGGAGCTCGGCGCCACCTACGCCTTCGCCTCGGACTTCTGGCAGCACGGCGCGGCGGCGAAGGCCTACGGCGTCTTCGACGAGGAGACCGGGGCGCCCAAGCGCGGAACGTTCCTGATCGACAAGGACGGCCTCGTGATCTGGTCGCTCGTGAAGGAGGGCCGGCGCATCGAGATGGTGCCGGACTCGCTGGAAGCGCTGGAGGCTTGACCAGGAAGCTCCACGTCGAGACGTGGGGTGATGTGGAGACACCACGGGTCGTCTGCCTGCATGGGATCACAGGGCGCGGAGCGGGCTGGCACCGGCTCGCGGAGGGGTGTCTCGGCGCCTACCACGTCCTCGCGCCCGACCTGATCGGCCACGGCGAGTCACCGTACGAGCCGCCGTGGAGCATCGCCGAGCATCTCGAGGCCATCGTCGCGACGGTCGGACCGGAACCCGCCACCTGGATCGGCCACTCGTTTGGCGGCCGCCTCGCGCTCGAGCTCGCGGCCCTGAAACCGGCACTCGTCGAGCGGCTCGTACTTCTCGATCCGGCCATCCTGCTCGACCCCGTGATCGCCTTACACGTCGCCGAACTCGCCCGGGACGACCGCTCATACGCCTCCTTCGAGGAGGGCGTCGAGCGGCGGTTCGAGGAGAGTGGGCTTCACCGCACGCCGAAAAAGAGCGTGGTCGAGGATCTGGAAGGCTTCCTCGTCGCCGACCACGAGGGTCGTTGGCGGTACCGCTACAGCCAGGCTGCCGTGGTGGCGTCCTACGGGGAGATGAGCAGCGCGCCTCCGCCCTTCGCAGACGCGCGCATCCCGACCCTGCTCGTGCTCGCGGAGGAGTCGTACGTCCGCTACGACGATCTGCTCGGCGACCACCGCGCCGCGCTCGGTGATCTCCTCCAGGTCGTCATCGTCCCCGGCGGTCACACGGTGCTCTGGGACGCGCTCGAGGAGACCGGGGCGGCGATCGCGGAGTTCATGCACGCGGTGCACTAGCCAACGACATGTTCGTGGCCGACGAGGGCGACGCTGCGCGCTGCTGACGCAGGGCTTCGCCTCGCCCCTACGGAGAGATCCGCCTGGCCCCAACGGATTGCCTGGTGTCAGGGTCGAACCGTCGCGTCGAGAAGCCGGCCGAAGCTGGCTCTCGACCTTGCCGCGCGCTCCCACTCACGCGGCCCGCGGGCCGGCCTCTCCAGGATCAGGCGAAGCCTGCAGAAAGAAATACGTGTGAGGGTGCTGCGATATGCTCTTTCATCGCAGCACCCTCACACGTATTCGTCGGCGATCGAGAGGACGTCGTCGAGGATCGCGATTCCTTCCTCCGCCTCCTCGCGGGTCACCGTCAACGGCGGCACCACCATGACCACGTTCCAGTGCGTCATCAGGTAGAGGCCGCGATCGAGCGCTGCCTTCGTCATCCGAGCAACGGGAGCTGCCGCTTCGCCGGAAGCGTTGAACGGCACGAGCATCTCGCGCGTCTCGCGGTTCTTGACGAGCTCGATCCCCTGGAAGCACCCGAGCCCGCGCACCTCGCCTATCGATGGGTGCTTCGCCTGCAGGGCGCCTAACGCATCCTTGAAGTAGTCACCCATCGCGGCAGCGTTCTCGACAATGCCCTCCTCCTGGAAGGCCTCTATCGATGCCACGGCTGAGGCACAGGCAAGCGGATGGCCGGCGTACGTGAGACCCCCCGGGAAGAAGCGGTCCCGCACCTGGTCGACGATCTCGCCGCGCGCGATCATGGCGCCAAGCGGCACGTAGCCGGAGTTGATCCCCTTCGCGACACACAGGATGTCGGGCACGACGTCCCAGTGCTCGCAGGCAAACCACTTGCCGGTGCGGCCGAAGCCGGCCATCACCTCGTCGAGAATGAGCAGGATGCCGTGGCGGTCGCAGACCTCGCGGATGCTCTGGAGGTAGCCGTCGGGCGGGACGATAATCCCGTTCGTACCGGTGACCGTCTCGAGGATGATCGCGGCGACGGTGTGTGCGCCCTCGTACTGGAGAATCTCCTCGATGTGCGGCGCGCCGGTGCAGACCGGGCACGGATCGGGGTGTCCGGCGGGGCAGCGGTAGGTGTACGGGTCGAACGCGCGAACGATGCCGGCCATCCCGGGCTCGGCGGGCCACCGGCGGGGGTCGCCGGTCAGCGAGACGGCGCCGTGCGTGGCTCCGTGGTAGGAGCGGTAGCGCGCGATGATCTTGTGACGCCCCGTGACCATGCGGGCAAGCTTGATCGCGTTCTCGTTTGCCTCGGCGCCGCCGTTCGTGAAGAACGAGACCGAGAGATCTCCGGGCGTGACCTCGGACAGCATCCGCCCGAGCTGGGAGCGCGACTCGTTCGCCATCGGCGGGCCGATCGTGCAGAGCTTGTCGGCCTGATCCTTGATCGCCTGGATGATCTTCGGGTGCTGGTGCCCGATGTTGACGTTGACGAGCTGCGAGGCGAAGTCGAGGTACCGCTTGCCGTCGTAGTCCCAGAAGTGGCGGCCCTCGGCGCCTGCGACCGCGATCGGGTTGATCGCGTTCTGCACTGACCACGAATAGAGGACGTGTTCCTTGGCATCGGCAACGATCTGTGCGCCGAGGTTCGGGTCTGTTTCGATCGTGGCCATCCTGGGGCTCCTTCGCGGTAGCTCGTTTGGCCGATCGTAGCGGGCGGGTGACCGGATCCACACATGCCGGACCGCTCGGACACTCTCGACCTTGCGCGAGTGGGTCTGCGGGTTCATGATCCTATGAGTGGGGATCGCTTTCGACACTTCCCGGGGAGTAAACGTGCTCCTCGAGCGCGACGACGCGCTGGCAGAACTTCACGATGCACTCGACCGAGCACGCAACGGGCAAGGGACAGCGCTCTTCATCTCGGGGGAGGCCGGCGTCGGGAAGACGTCCCTTGTGAGGGCGTTCCACCAGGACATCGACCCGCGGACCCGGTTGCTTCTCGGAGCGTGCGACGCACTTTCGACGCCGCGTCCCCTCGGGCCGTTTCTCGACCTCGCCGAGGAAGGGGAGGCGCTCTCTGACCTGGTGAGCCTCGGCGCGCCGCCTTCCGACGTCTTCGCGGTTCTTCAGGAGCTTCTCGCGAACCAACCGACCATCCTCGTGATCGAGGACATCCACTGGGCCGACGAGGCGACACTCGACGTGCTGCGTCTCCTCGTGCGAAGGGTCGAGACGCTCCCCGTACTCGTCGTTCTGACCTATCGCGACGACGAGCTCGACCGCGCCCATCTGGTGCGCATCCTCCTCGGGGATCTGGCGAACGTTGCTGCGATCCAACGCGTCCATCTCGACGTGCTATCGGCCGACAGCATTGCCCAGCTCGCATTCGGGCACACTGTCGACCCGCTCGAACTGCACCAACGAACCGGTGGAAACCCGTTCTTTGCGAGGGAAGTGCTTGCCTCCGGAAGTACGGCTGTCCCACCGAGCGTGCGCGACGCAGTACTCGGACGAGCGGCTGTTCTCGGCCACAACGAGATGCTCGTTCTCGAGGTGATTGCTCTCACCCCGCCACGGGCCGAGCCCTGGCTCGTGGATGCGATCGCCAGCGAGGTACTCGATTGCCTCGAGGCCTGCCTCGACTCGGGTCTCGTGGTGGACGACGGACGGGGGATCTCGTTCCGGCACGAGCTGGCACGGGTCGCGATGGAGGACGCCACCCCGCCGACGCGTCGTCGTGCCGTGCACGGCCGCATTCTCGCGGCTCTCGCGGATCGGCCAGAAGACGAGCGTGACTATGCGCGGCTGGCACACCATGCCGAAGGGGCTGATGACGCCGCCGCTGTGCAGGCATTCGCGCCCGTGGCGGCGGCGCGTGCAGCCGCGGTCGGCGCGTACCGCGAGGCCGCCGCCCAGTACGCTCGCGCTCTTCGCTTCGACGCGGGGCTCGCCCCCGGTGGGCGCGCAGCCCTGCTCGAGGGACGCTCGCGGGCATGCTACTACGCCGACGATCAGGTCGAGGCCATCGCCATGATCCGCCATGCAATCGAGTGCAGACGTACGGAGAGGGCTCCCGAGAAACAGGCACGAGCACTCGCCGAGCTGAGCTCGTACCTCTCCTGTCGCGGCTACCTCACCGACGCGCGCCAGGCCATCGCGGAGGCAGTCGATCTCGTTGCCGGCCGGTCGGAGGGCCGCGAGCTCGCATGGGTGCTGCATGCACAGGCGCGGTTCTCAGACGACTCGCCCGTCAAGGCCCTCGGCCTTGCGCGCGAGGCGGTCGCCGCTGCCGAGCGCTGCGGTGACCCCGAGGTCATCGCCGAGACGAAGGTCACACTCGGACGCCTGGAGCTCTCGGTCGATTTCGACACCGGCAGGAGCACGCTCGCAGGTGTCATCGACGGGTGTGATGGGCCTGCGAATGAGCCGCAGTCGGTCGCGCGGGCGCTCACCGCCCTTGGAGCGTGGAGCCGAGAGCTCGGCCGACCTGACCTCGGGAACATGTACATGGCGAGGACGCTCGGGTACTGCGAGGCGCACAATCTCGACCTCTGGCGCATCAATGTCCTCGCCATGATCGCAGCCGCTGCGGTCGAGGAAGGGCGCTGGACAGATGCTGCCGAGGCCGCGTCTCGGGTGCTCGAGGATCCCCGGGATTCACCCTGGCCGCACGCCCGAGCGCTCCTTGCGCTGGCGCTCGTCCGGGCAAGACGGGGTGATCCAGACGCTCGCATGCCGCTGGACGAAGCCTTCGGCCTCGAGATCCCGGCCGAGGAGATCGAGACGCACGACGACCGCGCCGCCGCGCACGCGGAGATTGCCTGGCTCGAGCGGAGACCTGGCGAGATCGACGCAGCGACCGCGGCAAGGTTCGAGGCGGCGGTGTTGCGCCACGACACGCCGACGATCTGCAAGCTGGGATACTGGAGAGATCTTGCCGGCCTTGAGGTCAACGTGCCGCAAGACGCTGAGGGCCCACTCGCGCTCTGCCTGACCGGCGCGTGGAAGGAGGCGGCCGGCGAGTGGGCGCGCCTCGGCCGACCGTACGAAGCGGCGCTCGCGCTCGCCGAAACAGGCAAGGAGGAGCCGCTCCTACAGGCCCACGACGCACTACAGAAGCTCGGCGCACTCCCGGCTGCGCGGCTCGTGTCACAGCGGCTCAGGGCGCTCGGTGTCCGAGGTCTAACCCGCGGACCGAGAGCTGCGACACGGGAGAGCCCAGCAGGCCTCACAGCCCGCGAGCTCGACGTCCTCGCTTTGCTCGCCGACGGGCTCCGCAACGCTCAGATCGCCGAACGGCTCGTCGTCTCCCCGCGTACCATCGACCACCACGTTTCGGCAATCCTGCGCAAGCTACAGGCAGGCACACGAGGCGAAGCCGTGGCGCGGGCGGGCGAGCTAGGCCTCCTCGCCGCCGCCTGAAGCCCGCGCGCCGTCGCGAATAGGTAGAGCCGAAGCCGCAACATAGGCGGTCCTCCCGATGTCGGTTCTGCGGACCCGACCTACCGTCACGAGTGTCAACTGACGTTCGAGCGGGGAGGTGCAGTAGCGAGATGGAGACTTACGTGATCCTGCGACGTGGCGGGTGGCGCACGGGCGCCGACCTCGAGGCCGCTGCCGACCGCTCGATCGCCGAGGGCGACGAGATGCCCGAAGACATCCGGTGGATCCGGAGCTACGTGCTGAGCGAAACGGACGGCTCTGTTGGAACCGTCTGCATCTACGAGGCGTCGAGCCCCGAGGCAATCCGCCGCCACGCATTGGCGGCAGACCTCCCGGTCGACGAGATCATCGCCGTCGCCGACACCGTCGTCGTACGGCCCGACCCGGTAACCGCCGGGAACTGAGAGTGGGAGGAATGATGATGAGGAGGTCATGGTTCGCGGCTGCCGTTTGTGCAGCCACCGTTGTGAGCCTGGGTACGAGCACGGCGTTCGGCGGAGAGGTCACCGGTAGCGGCGATCCCACCGGAGCACCGGCGCACGCCAACTCGGCCTGCGCCTTCAGCGGGCTCAACGACGGCGACACCAGCGAAGGCCAGAACGTTTCGCGGGTTCAGACCGCGGCGGACTCGTGGAAGTACTACGGCCTTCCGAAGGGCGCTCCAGGCAAGCTCGGCCTCTGCAGAGGCGGAACGAACTAGAAACTCGCCAAGAGTTGTTCGCCCGCTCATGGTCGGCCCCGGCGTTCCGGTCGGGGCCGACCTTCAAGCCTCTAACACGCCCTCCACCTAACCCAGCCGCACCGCAACGCCGAGACCGTGTAGGGGTGCATCGCATCCCGGAGGACGCCCTGACTGGATGCCCCGAAGCTTGCCGTCTGCCATGATCTCCGCAGTGGCGAGGGCTGACATTGCGATCGTGGGGGGCGGTAATCGGTGCCGACGGCCGCAGCTCGTCCGTCCGGCGACAGGCCGGGATCACACTCGAGGTCGACCCGCCCGCACATCTCGTCGCGGGCATGCTGGTCGATGGGATCGACGGGACCGACGAGGACGTTGACCTCGCGGCGCGGGAAGGCGACCTCCTCTTTCTGTGCTTCCCCCAGGGGGAAGGAAGGGCGCGGCTCTATTTCTGTTTCCCGAACGGGCAGCGGCGCCGCTTCACCGGTCCGGAGGCGTCGACGCGCTTCCTCGCCGCGTGCAAGCTCGGCTGCCTCCGAGCGTCCGAGCGCTGGAGCGACAGCCGACCAGCTGGGCCGTGCGCGACCTTTCCCGCCTCGGACGCACGCGCCTCGACACCGGTCGCGGAGGGTGTCGTCCTGATCGGCGACGCAGCCGGCTACGAGAACCCGCTGCTCGGGCAAGGGCTCGCGATGGCGCTCCGCGACGTCCGAGACGTGACTGTGGCGCTGGCGCAGTCGGAGAACTGGGATGTGGCGACGTTCGCGCAGTACGCCGAGGCCCGGGCGCGACGCCATCACCTGGCAATGCTTGCCACGAAAATCTCGGTGTGGGGCAACGACGGCTACAACGTGCAGGAGCCTGCCGAGCGTGCTGCCCGGTGGACGCGGGTCGAGAAGGACGAGCTCCTCACACAGCTCGACGACAGCACCTGGGTGGGGTACGACCGGCTCCCCGAGGTGGTCACCGAGAGAGACGTGGAACT
>JAYTJO010000530.1:0-2051 GCA_043730975.1 Thermoleophilia bacterium
GGGTCAATCGCTCGTGGCGGGATGGGTCGATGATCTGTGTCCAGATGAGGATCCCGCCAAGAATGAAACTCAGGTGCATGAGGTCGTGCCAGAGCCAACGGTGGAGCGCCGCCTCGTAGAACCGGGGCACGTGCCAGGCGACGAGCGCGATCACCCACACGCCGTAGCTGACACCGGGCCGGAGCAGGAAGCGCAGCGTACGGCGGAGCCATGCCATTCGCGCGAGCGGCACGAGGAGGTCGCGCGGAAGGAAGAACACGGTGAGGGGGCCGCGGATCGCAACGACCGTGAGCGCGATGCCCAGGTCGGCGATGAGGACGTGCTGGAGCATGTGGACGCTCTGAAGGTAGCTCTCACCGATTGCGTCGATCGGCGAGACGATCGCAAGGACCGTGACGACGACGCCGACGATGAAGAGCGGGATTCGCGTCCAGGGGGCAAGGTCGGCTCGTCGCCGGTGGAGACGTATCCAGCCGTGGAGGAAGAACGCGATCGCGACGAGGCCACCGCCGATCACGACCGGCCCAAACGACCAGGCCCGCCACAGGTTCTCGCTCGCGAGCACGGTACTCACGAGCCCAGGCTAGCGCGGTTTACCCGTGGGCAAGGACGGCGCGTGCTGCCTGGCGGCCCGACCGAATCGCGCCCTCCATGTGCATGTGACCGATCCCCGCGAGATCGGTGCACGCCCACTGGATCGGCCCGACCGAACGGGTCAGGTCGGCGCCGTGCCGCGAGAGCCCGCCGATCCCGAAGGTCGCAGCGTAGGCGCCGCGCGTCCACTCCTCCTGCGACCAGTCGCGCTCGATCACCTCGAGGGCATCGAGGGCGCGGGGGCCAAAGAAGCGTGCCAGGCCCTCGAGCACCAGACGCTGTCGTTCATCCGCGTCGAGTCGCTCGGCTGCCTGTGCCTTCTCGCCAGCGAGGAAGGTACAGAGGACTCCCGGTCGCCCGGCGGGTGGGGTATTGTCGTACACCTCGCGCACGAGCTCGTACGGCGCGAAGCCTTCCCCGGCGAGTCCCTCCTCGCGCCAGAACGGCTCGTCGTACACCGCGAGTACCTTGATCACGTCACCCTGTGTCATCGCCTGGTGCAGGCGCATGCGCCACGCGGGAAGCGACGGCTCGAAGCGGATCACGCCGGCGACGTTCGGCGGCACGGCAACAATTGCGGCCCGGGCCTTCACGTGGTGCGATCCTGCTTCGACCTCGACGTCACTATCGGTGTAGCGCAGTGTCCGCACTGGAGCGTCGAGGACGACACGGTCGCCGAGCCGTTCCGCGAGCCGAAGCGGAATCAGCTGCGAGCCACCGACGACCCGCGAGTGGAGGCAGAGATCGGGCTCGAATAGATTCGCGACGCTTCCCGCGCCCGCGACCGTTCCGAGTGCGCTCAGGACCGAGAACGTGTCGGCGGGCTTCGTCATGTAGCCGCCGGCCATGAAGGCGCGCAGCAGGTCGCGCGCGAGGGTGTCGTCCACCTCGGCCGCCAGCCATTGCTCGAACGTGATCGCGTCGAACTCGGCCGCGCGCGGGTGCTCCCACGGTGCCTCGGGGTCGAGCTCGGCGACGAGGGCGTCGAGCTTCGCGACGGCGGTCTCGTAGGCGCTGGCCGAGGCGGCCGGCAGCGGGTCGTGGTCGTCATCGTGGCGGTGCAGCACGCCGTCGGCATCGATGTAGAGGTGGTCTCCCTCGCGGTAGGCATGGAAGAGCTCGATCTCGAGGTCGGCGAGCAGGGCGTGCATCTCGCTCTGGTAGGGCGCGATCCATTCGCCGCCGAGTTCGTTCGGCTCGCCGCCGATCTCGATGTTGAGCAGACGCCCACCGACGCGGTCTCGTGCCTCGAGCACGACGACTCTGCGTCCTGCGGCGACGAGATCCGTCGCGGCGACAAGGCCGGCGAGGCCCGCGACGACGACGACGACATCGGTGTCCCAGTGGCTCATGCTCGGCTTCTCCTGACCATAGGGTCAGGCCATTCTCTCACAATAAGTGCTCTTAGCGGGCGAGGTAGCCGCCGTCGACCGGGATCACTGCTCCGGTGACGTACC
>JAYTJO010000531.1:0-5803 GCA_043730975.1 Thermoleophilia bacterium
ACGACACTCGTCTCGGTTGCATCATCTCCGTGATGACGCCTCCTGGATCGATGTTGTAGTATGCAACTACAATGCTGACGGTTCCGGAAGCAGCGCGACGGACAGGTCGCGATCCCGAGACGATTCGTCGCTGGATCAGGTCCGGCAAGCTCCGCGCCCGCAAGGTCGGGACGCAGCACGTCATCGAGGACGCCGACCTCGACTCCCTCGTCGGCGAGGGATCGTTCCCGCTGCCCGCAGCGTGGCGCACGACGACTGGCGGGGAGCCTATGCCGGACTTCGTCGCCATCATCAGGGAGATTCGGGACAGCAGTTGACGCAGCTCGTCGTCGACGCGAACGTCGTCATCGCGGCCGCGACGAGCGGAGGCTTTGCGGAGCTCGAGCGGGAGGATCTGGTCGCGCCGCCCCTGCTCTGGCCCGAGGTCCGATCGGCGCTTCACATCGCGTTCGTCCGGGGGCGAATCGGCGAAGTCACTGCCACCGACGGGATGCGAGCTCTCGAATCCGGGGTCGTGACCGAGCGCCGCCACGCCCGACTCGGCCACGAAGCCTGGGCGATCGCCGACGAGCTCGGCTGGACGAAGACATATGACGCCGAGTACCTCGCGCTCGCGCGCGTGCTCGAAGCGCCGCTCGCGACGCTCGACAGGCGGCTCGCCCGCGCAGCGGCCCGGGTCGGCGTCGAGCTCGATCCGCGCTTCGGCTGACCTCATCCCCGCGCCCCCGTCCGCAGCCAGACCGAGGCGTGCGTGGGCTGCATCGTCTCGTCGACCACGTCGACGAGGCCGCCTCGAAGCGTCGCGAGGTCGACCTGCTCACGCAGTCGCGTCCCGAATGTCTCGAGCGTCCTTTGTGCGTCGTAACGACGCCGGTAGAAGCGCCGGTCAACGAACCGTTGGACGCGTGAGCGCGCCGGCAGGAAGAGCGCCGCGACGGCGAGCGTCGACGCGGCAATGGCGAGGTTCGAGCCGCCTGCGAACGACGAGAACAGCGCCTGGCCGGCGAGCACGAGCCCGATGTAGACGGCGCCGAGGACGACGGTGAGCGCGCCGTAGACGAGGGTGCGCGAGATGATCCGGTCGATCTCGTAGAGGCGGTACTTGAGGATCGCGATCCCGATCGCGATCGGGAGGAACGTGGTGGCGAGCGAGAATCCCGGCTCGATCACGCTGATAGCACGGGGAGCGAGGCTCTCGGCGACGATATGGACGGCAATCCCCACCGGGAGTGCTGCAGCGGCGAAGACGAACCACTTCAGCTGCTCGCGCTCGTCTCCTCTCGAGCGTCGGAAGCGGACGACGACGCAGGCGCATGCCTCGATGGCGCTCGCGAAGACGCCAACGATTCCGACCACGAGGAGGACGGTCGCGACTGCGTTCCTTTCGAGTTCGAGCTCGAACGGATTGGGGATCTCCGAGAATGGCGGGTCAAGCTTCCGCGTATGGGAGATCAGGAAGAGAATGGTTCCTGCGATCGCCGCCTGCCAGACGACGAACCGCCATCGACGTGTCGGCAGGTGCCCGGTGGGGAAGAGGAGTGCGACCAGAAGAAGCACGAAAAAGGCCAGGAGCCAGGATCCGTTCAGGGCAACCGCGGCCGCGCGTGCTCCCGGGAGCGAGGCGCCGCCCGCAAGCAGGTCGTACGCGGCGTACTGCACGGCGAGCATCGGCACGGCGGACAGTGGGCCGAGTGCGAGGAGGAGCCAGCCGATCGGGTTCGCGGGCTTGCGCGTCGCGACCAGGAAGCCGACGGCGAGGAACGCGAGAGCCGGCGCGGCATTCGCGAGGTTTCCCGCGTAGGAGAACGAGTCTCCGGAGAGGCCACTTCGCACATTGAGGACGAGCAGCCACAACCACGCTGCGTTCGTGACGGCTGCCCCGATGAGCAGCGCCCATGCGAGCCGCTTTGCGCTCCGCGTGCTCATGCCGGCTCCCGCAGCCACACCGAGACGTGCGTGGGTTGCATCGTCTCGTCGACCGCTGTGCGGAGATCGACGCTCATCGTGCCCAGGTCGACCTGCTCGCGCAGTCGCGTTCCGAATGCCTCCAGCGTCTTCTGCGCGTCGTAGCGGTGCCGGTTGAAGCGCCGGTCGACGAACGTCTGCACGCGCGAGCGCACGGGGAAGAAGAGCGCTGCCACCACGAGGGTCGACACCGCGACGACGAGCCCGCCCCCGCCAGCGACGGACGAGAACAGGCTCTGGCCCACCAGGACCAGTCCAACGTAGGCGGCGCCGAGCGCCGCGGTGACGAGCGCGAACGAGAGCGTGCGACTGATCACGCGGTCGATCTCGTAGAGCCGGTAGCGGAGCACGCCGATCCCGACGGCGATCGGCACCGCGGCGAAGCCGAGCCCGACGAACGACTCGCCGAGCCGCTGAAAGCCGATCGCGACGAGCACGATTGCCGCGACGAAGCCGACCGCGAGGAGTATCGTCGCGAGAGCGAGCCATTTCATTCGGTCGCGCTCGCTCCCCCGCGAACGCCGGTACCGCACCATCGCCGACGACGCGCACAGCAGTATCCCTGTGCCGAAGCAGAAGAAGACGACGGTATCGACGAAGCCCAGGTTGGACTCGAGCCACGCGATCCCCGCCGGGTTCTCGATCGGCATCGTTTCGTCGAATATCGGGCCTGGCTTCAGCGCATTCCACGAGACAGCGAGAAGACCCGCCGAGACGGTGAGCCAGAGCACCGGTCGCCAGCGCCGTGTCAGGACGCGGCCCTCGGGAAAGAGCAGCAGCACGAGCGCGATGGACATGAAGAACAACGGATCGGCCCAGCCTCCTAGCCATCCGACCCAGTTCGGAGCGGGGAGCGATCCGGGATTTGCGTAGACGGCGTAATCCGCATAAGAGACCGCGGCATCCGAGACCGCGAGGTTCAGACCGATGAGTAGGAAGAGCCAGCCGATCGCGTTTGCCGGCCGACGCGTGACGATCGTCGCGCCGACCAGGGGGAACGCGATGAACGCGACGATGAACGCAGCTGCACCGGCGTTGAGATCAGCGTCAGCGGGCGTGTCGACGCTCCAGCCGAGCGCGACGAGCGTCGTGCTGAACACGTGCAGGACGAGCGCCACGCCTACGATCGCCCACGCTGCCCGGGGAGCAACCCTATCCTTCA
The DNA here is from genome assembly GCA_043730975.1 of Thermoleophilia bacterium. GTDB lineage: Bacteria > Actinomycetota > Thermoleophilia > Gaiellales > Gaiellaceae > Gaiella. The sequence goes on from JAYTJO010000531.1 coordinate 3,128, forward strand.
TTGTCGGGCCTCGGCTCGGCGCCATAGGGAGACGTGCGCGGGTTGCATCGTCACATCGACTGCGGCGCGAAGTTCGGCGCCGAGCGTCTCCAGGTCGACCTGCTCTCGCAGTCGGGCGCCGAAGCCCTCGAGCGTGCGCTGCGCGTCGTAGCGACGCCGGTTGAACCGTCGATCGACCACGCGCTGGAGTCGGGAGCGTACGGGCAGGAACAGTGCGGCCACGAGCAGCGTCGAGATCGCGATCGAGAGGTCCGAGCTCCCGGTCACCGATGAGAAGACAGCCTGCCCGGCCAGGACGAGCCCGACGTACGCCGCACCAAGCACGAGCGTCAGCGACGCGTACAAGACGGTCTTCGAGATCACCCGGTCGATCTCGTAGAGCCGGTAGCGCATGACTGCGAGCCCGATTCCGATCGGGATGATGACGACCGAGGCGAGGGCGAAAGCGAACGACACTTCGGCCGCAGTGCTGTTCGGCAGGATGGAGTTGACGACGATCACCCCGACCCAGAACGCCCCGGTGACGAGGACAGCAAGTGCAACCCAGCGAAGCTGCGCTCGCTCGACTCCCCGGGCACCACGGAATCGGATCGCAACGGACGCGATCGAGGTGAGCACGAGAGCGAACGTCAGAGGGGCTGTCAGCACCGATGCGGCATCGGCGACGTCTCCGAGCGCTCCGATGCCGAGCGGGTTTCGCACTCCCTCTTCGGCCCAGTCCGGGGCGACGCCCGGAGCGAAGGAAGCCAGGAAGTTGCAGGCCAGGAGGACACCGATCAACGGTTTGACGACGCGCCAGCGTCGCGACGGCAGAGAGCCGTTCGGGAGCAGGAAGAGGGTCGCGATGAGCATGAGGAAGAAGGCACTGAAGAGAAGCGATGCGGCAGACACAGCCCAGCCTGCGACTGGCGGGGCCTCGGAGCGTGAGAGGGCATAGCGAGAGACCCCGTCCGCCGCCTTCGCGGCGACAAGGGAGAAGCCGGTCCCGAGCATGAGCCAGCCGATTGGCAGATCGGGAAGATGCGCAGCGATCAGGGCACCGACGACGGCGAATGGCAGTCCGAGCAGCACGAAGAGAGCCACCGAAACGGTGTCACCGTCGCCGACGACGTCGAGAATTCCTGCCCCGATGGCGACGAGCAGCGTGACGCCGAGCGCGGCCCATGCGACCCTCGGCTGCTTCATCGCGCACCGTCGCGAAGCCACACCGAAGCGTGGGTTGGCTGCATCGTTTCGGTGACGACGGTCTGGAGGTCGCGCTCGAGGGCGGCTAGCTCGACCTGCTCCCGCAGCCGTGCGCCGAACACCTCGAGCGTGCGCTGCGCGTCGTAGCGGCGGCGGTAGAAGCGCCGGTCGACGAACCGTTGCACGCGTGAGCGCACGGGGAGAAACAGCGCTGCTACGACGAGTGTCGACGCGGCGATCGCGAGGTTCGAGCCTCCCGCGAACGACGAGGACAGCGCCTGCCCTACGAGCACGAGACTGACGTAAGCGGCACCCAACATCAGGGTGAGCGCCCCGTACACGAGCGTCCGCGAGATGACCCGGTCGACGTCGAACAACTGGTGGCGGAGGATTGCGATCGCGCACCCAACGGGAATGGCCGAAAACGCCAGGATCCAGCAGATCGAGGCGAGGGCTCTGCCGTCGAAAGCGGCCGCGACGAGCGCGAAGATCACCGTCACGACGGCAGAGACCACGACGAGCTTGAGTCGCTCGCGCTCGTCCGCGCTGCCGCGGCGGTAGCGGGCGACCATGGATGCGGTCGCGGCAATCACCCCGCAAAGCACGAGGAGCGGTACGAGCTTCTCCGACACGCCGCCGAGCCCTGCGATCCCGATCGGGTTGTCGACCACCGGCGCCGACTTCGCCGTCTGCACGGTCTCCTGGAGGCCCGCGAGCACCACCGCCACTGCTCCCGCAACGGAGAATGTCCACAGCACCCGCCGCCATGCAGGAGAGGTGCTCCGACCGGTCGGAATCAGAAACAGGCTCGCGACCATGAGGACGAACCCGGCGACCCAGAACCACGCGCCGTACCACGAGACGAGCGTCAGGGCCGGGCCGTCGAACGTTGCGACCGCTGCCGACGTCGCGAGGCCCGTCACCCAGATGACACCAGCGGAGCCAAAAAGCCAACCCACGGCGTTGTCGGGTCGGAGCGCAACGATGAGTGCGCCGACGAGCACCCAGAGCGACAGCAGAACGGTGAAGACGTCGAGGGTGCCCCGCGCTGCCCCGAAGGCGATCGCCACGCCGGCGACGAGAACAAAGGCGAGTGCCGCGGCCATCGCGGTCGGCCGTGCGCTCACCGCCGCACCTCGCCACGAAGCCAGACCGAAGAGTGCGCCGGCTGCATCGTTTCGGTCACCACAGTGTCGAGTTCGGTGCGCAGCGCCGAAAGGTCGACCTGCTCGCGCAACCTCGCCCCGAAGCCTTCGAGCGTGCGCTGCGCGTCGTAGCGGCGCCGGTAGAAGCGGCGGTCGACGAAGCGCTGCACGCGCGAGCGGACGGGAAGGAAGAGCGCTGCGACGACGAGTGTCGACGCCGCGATCGCCAGGTTCGAGCCGCCCGCGCACGACGAGAACAGCGCCTGCCCGCCGAGCACGAGCCCCACGTACGCGGCGCCGAGCACGATCGTCAGTGCCGCGTACACGAGCGTCCGGTTGATCAGGC
>JAYTJO010000532.1:0-2880 GCA_043730975.1 Thermoleophilia bacterium
GCTGCCCCGTACATCAACTCGAACAACCGGATCCTCATCTCGAAGCGGATCTCCGGCAGCCTCGTGTACAACGAGGCGACCACGAACTCGGCGTGGAACGCGTTCGTGATCAAGTAGTACAGTACGGCTCGATTGGTGTAGCTCATCTCGTGCGGAGAGGCCGGCAGCGGCCTCTCCGCACGGAGAGTCCGGCTCGGAACCGACTCGCGAACAGGAGAGGGCAGAGACGTCATGTGGAGATTTGTGGCCAGGCGGACGTTGTGGGCGATTTTTCTCTTCTTCGCCGTCACGTTCGTGACGTACATCATCTTCTTCGTGGCGCCCAACGACCCGGCCAAGCTCGCGGCGGGCAAGTCCGCCACGACCGAGCAGGTCGCGCAGGTCGCCAAGTACCTCAATCTCGACGAGCCGGTGTGGAAGCAGTACGGGCTCTGGTTGAAGCAACTCGTCTTCGAGGGCTCGCTCGGGAGGTCGTTCGTCAACCGCCAGGACGTGAACGACATCGTCCTCTCGGCGGCACCGGTCACCGCCTCACTCGTCTTCGGAGGCGCGGTTCTCTGGCTCCTCATCTCGATCCCTGTCGGCGTCCTGTCGGCCCTGAAGCCGCGGTCGGTGCTCGACCGGTCAGCCATGATCTTCGTCCTCATCGGCATCTCCGCCCACCCGGTGTGGATCGGCCTCATCCTTGCGTTTCTCTTCGGTTCCGTCCTCCAGTGGACACCGATCTCGGGGTACTGCGATGTCATCAACCCCGGGCTGGGAGCCGAATGCGGAGGCCCGGTGCAATGGGCGTACCACCTCATTCTGCCCTGGTGCACCTTCGCGCTTCTCTTCGCTGCTCTGTATGTGCGCCTCATCCGCGCGAACGTGATGGAGACGATGAGCGAGGACTACGTGCGAACAGCGCGAGCCAAGGGCGCCTCGAGCGGCAAGGTAATGAGGTCGCATATCCTGCGTAACAGCATGCTTCCCATCGTCACGATCCTCGGTATGGATCTCGCCCTGGCGCTCGGCGGCGCCATCTTCACGGAGTCGATCTTCGGCCTCCCCGGCCTTGGACGGTCCGTGATCGTCGCCTACGAGAAGTCCGATCTGCCCGTGATCGTCGGCGTCGTGGTCTTCTCGACAATTGTGATCATCATCTTCAACCTGATCGTCGACTGCTTCTACGCGGTCGTCGACCCGAGGATTCGACTCACCTGATGGCGCTCCTCGAGGTCGAGAATCTGAAGACGAAGTTCAAGACCGACGACGGAGTCGTCACGGCCGTCGACGGTGTGTCGTTCAACCTCGAGAAGGGTGAGACGCTCGGCATCGTGGGCGAGTCCGGCTCCGGGAAGAGCGTCACTTGCCTGACGATCATGGGCCTGAACGACCCGCGAAACACCGTCTCCGAGGGTGCTGCTCGCCTCGATGGCGTTGACCTTTTGACCACCGACCCGGAGTCGCTCCGCGCCCTGCGTGGAATGAAGATCGCGATGATCTTCCAGGATCCGATGACATCACTGAACCCGGTCAAGAAGATCGGCTGGCAGCTCGAAGAGGCAGTGCTCGTCCATCGCGACGTTTCGCGCAAGGAATCACGCGCGCTTGCGATCGAAGCGATGAAGTCCGTACGGATCCCGCGCGCCGAGCAGAGGGTCGACGACTACCCCCATCAGTTCTCCGGGGGCATGCGGCAGCGGGTGATGATTGCGATGGCTCTCATCAACGAGCCGGAAATCGTGATTGCCGACGAGCCGACGACAGCGCTCGACGTGACGACGCAGGCGCAGATTCTGGATCTCATGAACGAGCTGCAGCGGGAACGTGGAATGGCGATCATTATGATCACCCACGATCTCGGTGTTGTCGCCGAAGTGGCGGACGAGGTGATCGTCATGTACGGCGGCCAGGTTGCAGAGCACGCGCGTGTCGACGAGATCTTCTACCACCCGCGCCACCCGTACACCTGGGGCCTGCTCGGTTCGCTCCCGCGCCTCGACCTCGAAGTCGAGCGGTTGGCGCAGATCCCCGGGCAGCCGCCGTCGTTGCTCAACCCCCCGTCGGGCTGTCGTTTTCACCCCCGCTGCACCTTCGCGATGGACGTCTGCCGCACCGAGGTGCCACCACTCGTTTCTTTCGGCGAGAGCTCGCATCTGCAGCGGTGCTGGCTCGACGACGCAACCAAGGAACGAGAGTCCGCCCGCACTATTGCATCGCTCCAGCAGGAGGCGTCGTGAGCACGCTCCTGAGCGTCGAGAACCTGAAGATGCACTTCCCGATCACCCGGGGCATCGTCTTTCAGAAGCAAGTCGCCGCCGTCAGGGCGGTCGACGGCGTGAGCTTCGAGGTCAAGAGCGGCGAGACGCTCGGGATCGTGGGCGAGTCGGGATGCGGAAAATCGACACTCGCGCGCTGCCTCCTTCGCCTTCTCGACCCGACCGACGGAACGATCATCTTCGACAACCGCGACATCACCCACCTCTCGCGGGCCGAGATGCGCCCGCTCCGGCGCGAGATGATGATGGTCTTCCAGGATCCGTACGCGTCACTCAATCCGCGGAAGCGCGTTGGATTCACGGTCGCGGAGCCGCTCGAGGTGAACGGCATCGGCACGCCAGCCGATCGCAAGCGCCGGGTGCAGGAGTTGCTCGAGGTCGTCGGGCTCAGCCCGGAGCACTACAACCGGTTCCCGCACGAGTTCTCCGGCGGCCAGCGGCAGCGCATCGGCGTGGCGCGGGCGCTCGCGGTGAACCCGAAGCTGATCGTCTGCGACGAGCCCGTCTCGGCCCTCGATGTCTCGGTGCAGGCCCAGATTCTCAACCTCTTCAAGGATCTCCAGCGCGAGTTCGGTTTGACGTACGTGGTGATTGCCCACGATCTCAACGTCGTCAGGCA
>JAYTJO010000533.1:0-3536 GCA_043730975.1 Thermoleophilia bacterium
TACTCGGGAAGCGACCGGCCCGCCTGGCGCATGAACCACACCGGCGTCCGCTCGACTGCCTCGCGCCTGGCGGCGCGCACGAGAAGCGGCTCGCTCACGTATCTAGAGTAACGGGCGTTCGTCGACTGCCTGTCCCCGAGGTGCGGCAAGTTCGGCCACAACCCGAACGAGATCGTCTGGTTTCCCGCGCAGCACGCGCGCACTCGAGAGCGAGAGCGCCTTTACCGTCAGCCTCCCGAGGATTCCGATGGGTTTGCGTGGGGCGGAGTCCATCATCACGAGCCCCACGCCGCTCCGTTGCAAACGTCTGACCGTTGCCGCGAGCGCCAGGGCCTCGCGGCGACCGAAGGAGCCCGCGATTCGCCCCGCATCCGGGAGCACGACGACATCGTACGACACGTTCTCGCCACCGCCGAGCCGCAATGGCACGGGCGTAAGCGCGCACGCTAGGAGCCGCAGCGGTCGCGCGGCCAGAGCGTCGAGCGTTGGGTCGGGCACAGACGCGTATCCCGTTGTCGCAGTGGTCGAAGCAGGAGTGCGCGCAAGTAGCTCGATCCGAACGCCCGGCAGAGCCTCCGTAAGGATCCGTACGACATCAGACGCGACCGCGTCCCCCGCGGGACCGACGAGTACGCCAACCGAGGGAACTTGCAGAACGCGCACCTCAATCCGTCTTTCACACGGCAACCAGCGAACATGCTCACGGAGAAGAGCGACGCCGAGCACGTAATCCCCCGGCGAGTCCGGTGGAATCACCTGGATGACGATGCGCTCGGTCGCGCCCGGTGCGACGCTCATCGGTATCCCCGTACGGAGCTCATCGACTTCGACGCTCGAGCCGTCGGATCTATACCACCGGTACGAAACGCAGAGATTGGAAACCATGAATGCGTCCGCCGGCCACCACGATCGCCCTCTGTTGTGGATCCGCACCTCGACGAGGTGCTCTGTGCCCGCCAACATCGAGTCGGGTGGACCTAGCAACTCCAGGTCGGCCTCGTCCTCGTCGTCGCGCCCACCGGCGCGATAGAACTCGTCGACCTGCTCCTTGGTACCCCGGACCACCGGTCGGGTCGCGGGAGTGCGGGCCACCGGCTGAGGCGACGACCCGACAAACCGCTCGATCACCTCGCGGTCTACGGAGGGAACGGCCGAGGTCGCCGGAGGATGGGCGCGACTCTCGGGAACGTAGAACGCATCGTTGAGGGGCCTCCCGGCGATCCGAAGTCCCGGCCGGAGATGCTCGTACCGAACCGCTTTCTCACGACGGCGCGCCTCCGGATTCAGGATCAGGTCGAGGTGATAGATGGGATCGTCAATCCAGCGAAACGGCCCTATCTGCTTCACGGGGAGGTGGAAGCGTCCCGGATACCAGACAAGAGCCCGGTCGGCGCGAAAGAGACGCGGGATGAACTCCGAATCCCACGGTGGCTCGGCAAGAAAGGTCCCGGCGTCCGGCCAGATCCAACGGCGCCGCACGTGGTAGTGCGTGACGTCGGGCACTTGAAGGAGCCCGGTGATGGAAGCGAGGAGAGCCGGCGACGGTAGCTCGTCGTCATCCAGCCAGAGAATCCAGTCACTCGTGGCACGACCCGCGATCCAGGCCCAGGGACGCTCGATTGCGTCCTCGAAATGAAAGGTCGCCACAACGTCGGCCCAGCTCTCCATCGCACCCAGACCATCGGCGCCGGCCCGATCGTCCACAGCCACGATGAGCTCATTGGTGACGGGACGTACCGCAGCAAGGATCTCGGACACTCGATCGGAAGGGTGTCGGGCGACAACGATCGTTGAGAGAGTGCTCATGTGCGGTCGGATCGGACGAAAAGATGACGGGCGTGTATCGCGCAACCGAAACCAACCCTATGCTTTCTCGCCATGCAGCAGATCGACAACAGCCGAAGCGATTCCCTGCAGCGTGGACCGCTCGACGTCACGTGGATTGCGTACGAGGTCAACACCGTTCGAGCGGGCACCCTGTCCACGGCACACCTCGTGATCCAGAACTCGGGGACGGCAACCTGGCGTTCCAGGGACGAAGGGGGGATTCTCGTCTCGTACCACTGGCTCGACGGCCTCCGGAACCCCATCGTCTGGGACTGTCCTCGAACCGCGCTTTCGCGCGCGATCGCGCCGGGCGAAACCGTCGAGGTTTCAATTGCCATCCGAGCACCGGTACCTCCGGGCGAGTACCTTCTCGCATTCGATCTGCTGGAGGAGTTCAGGTTCTGGTTCTCGGAGGTCGGAGTACCGATGCTGGAGCTGCCAGCTACGGTCGGACCACGCATCACTGAGCGACGGCTCGGGGTCATCGTCCACCCCGGGCCGGGTGACGCGAACGAGACGCACGCTGCACTCGATCGACAACTCGAATCAGTGGTCTACGACGAACCAACGGCCGTGGCCCATCTCGTTGCAGGGTGCGTTCCCGAGCCCGACTGGTCCCGTCGTCTCCTCGACGCTCACGCCGAGGGGTATGCGGCTGTCGGGGGTGCTATCGACCTGCCGGGCCGCAGGGCGGAGCGCCGACACTGGTCGTGGCTCGGAACCTGGCAGCCAACGGCCGGTCGCAATCCGCGCTTTGGTCGGCCGCTGATTCTCCCGTCGCTCGTTGCGGGATTGGAGCCGACAAGCCTAAACGGCTGGCCCGCCTTCTCGCAGCAGTCCGATCTTCCTTGGGATCGACGCGAACCAATGCTCTTCGACGGACGGATCGTCCTCAGATTTCCGCAGCAACGCGATCATCGACAGCGTTGAAGACGACGGCGCCGAGGATCAGGGCGACAAGAGTCTCGACGGCGAGATAGACGAGGTTGCCCGTCGACGGCACCTCCCCGAGGAAGAGCGGCGCCCGGAAGCACTCTACGACAGGCGTCAACGGGTTGCCCCATTGGATCAGGTCGATCAGCCACGGATGGTCGGCGGCACCGGGAAGCTGGTCGAGGCTGTAGAGGATTGGCGTGAGGAAGAACAGCGGCAGGAGGAGCGCCGCGACGACGAACTCGATGTCGCGGTAGATAGCATTCGCCGAGGCAACAGCGAGCGACAGGCCGGAGACGAAGGCGGCAATGACCACCGCGATCGGAAACACGAGCCACGCGGTTGAGCGAGAGTCGGGAAGCACGATCATCGCGAGCACGAAGACGATCCCGGTCATCACGACGAAGGCGACGAGCTGCGTGGCGTCGATCGAGAGCGGCACGAGCTGCCGCGGAAACCGAACTTTACGGATCAGGCTTGCGTTCTCGAGCAGGCTGCGAACGGACGACTGGAGCGACGTCGAGAAGAACACCCAGGGAGGAAGCCCGCAGAGCAGGAACAGCCAGTAATGGTCGACGTCGGTGGTGGGCGACTTCCACATCACCGAGAAGACGACCAGGTAGACGAGCATCAGCATCACCGGCAAGGCGAGCGTCCAGAAGAGTCCGAGCACCGAGCCCTTGTACTTCGCCCGGAGATCCCGCTGGAACAGGCTCGCAAAGAGCTCGCGGTAGCGGATCAGATCGGAGTACACGGCCACCGCAGGATTGTACGGG
>JAYTJO010000534.1:0-6099 GCA_043730975.1 Thermoleophilia bacterium
GTGACTGCCGACGGCTCGTCGACCGTGGGGCCGTACACGACCGCCGCGGCGGAGCTCTTTGCGCGCGCCGGCGCAAAGGATGTCCGGGTGACCGTCGGCATCTCGGGCACGGGCGGCGGCTTCGAGCGCTTCTGCAAGGGTGAGATCGATCTCTCGGACGCATCGCGGCCGATGAAGATCAAGGAAGCTGCGATCTGCAAGACGAACAACATCGGTTCCTGGCGTGCCTTCACCGTCGCGAACGACGCGCTCACCGTCGTCGTGAACAAGGACAACACCTGGGCCACGTGTCTCTCCGTCGACGAGCTGAAGAAGATCTGGAACACCGGCTCCAAGGTGAGCAACTGGAAAGACGTTCGGGCAGGATTCCCCGACGAGAAGATCAAGCTCTTCGGCCCGGGCACCGACTCGGGTACTTTCGATTATTTCACCGAGGCGATCAACGGCAAGGCCAAGGCGAGCCGGTCAGACTACGGTGCCTCAGAGGACGACAACGTCCTCGTTCAGGGTGTCTCCGGTGAGAAGGGTGGCCTCGGCTACTTTGGCTACTCCTACTACGAGGAGAACCAGGACAAGCTGCGCGCCGTCCAGATCCGTAACCCGAGGACGGGGAACTGCGTTGCTCCCTCTGCCAAGACGGCACAGAACGGAACCTACAAGCCGCTTGCCCGACCGCTCTTCATCTACGCGAAGGGCTCGTCGTTCAAGCGCCCCGAGGTGCAGGCGTTCCTCCGCTACATCTTCGCGAACGAGGTCGCAATTGCGAAGCGAGCGAAGTTCATCCCGCTCACACCGGCCCAGCTGAAGAAGGCTCGAATCACCTTCGATCTCGCAGTCAAGGCGGCCAACAAGTAGGCCTGCGTGTCGAGCGTGGAGGGCGGCCCGAGAGGGCCGCTCTCTCGTTTCGCGAGACCTCGGCCCCGCGGTTGATACATTTATTGCTATCAATATGATGGTATCAACATGAAAGGGTTGACTATGCAGGAGACGGCGTTTCTGCCGGCGGTCGGATGAGCACCGCGCTCGAGGTGGTCGAATGTTGCGCGCCTCTCGCGGCACCGGTGATGACCGATGATGAGACCAACGCAACAGCAGAGCTGTTCAGGGTGCTCGGCGATCCTGCACGGGTGCGGATCGTGAACCGGATCGCCGTCGCTGGGGCTCCGGTCTGTGCATGTGACTTCTACGATGCGCTCGGCCTGGGCCAGCCGACGGTCTCCTATCACTTGAAGAGGTTGACGGACGTCGGCCTGCTCGAGCGGGAGCAACGCGGGAAGTGGGCCTTCTTCTCACTGAATGGAGAGGCCGTCGAGAAGCTGGCGGCGGTCGCCGACCTGAAGGTTGCGTGTTGCTGAGGCCGTTGCTCGTCCAACTGGCGTGATCCGGCCGGCGCGGGTCGGTATCAACGGCTTTGGCCGCATGGGGCGCCTCGCGCTCCGCGCGGGTTGGGGTCGGAAGGACCTGGAGTTCGTACACGTGAACGAGGTCAAAGGCGGTGCGGACACGGGTGCGCATCTCCTCGAGTTCGACTCCGTGCACGGAAGGTGGGGGTTGCCCATCACGAGCAACGGGAACGACCTGACCATCGAAGGTCGCCACCTCAGCTGGTCTGACGTTTCGGACCCTGCCGGCATAGACTGGGAGGGCATCGGAGTCGACGTGGTGCTTGAGTGCTCGGGCCGGTTCCGCACGGGATCTGACCTTGCGCCCCACCTGGAGGGCGGCGCTCGCAAGGTCGTCGTGGCCGCTCCTGTCAAGGACGGCTCGGCACTCAACGTTGTCGTCGGGGTCAACGACGACCGCTACGAGCCGGCCGTCCACGACATCGTGACCGCTGCCTCGTGTACGACGAACTGTCTCGCCCCGATCGTCAAGGTGCTGCACGAGGGGATCGGAATCAGTCACGGCTCGATCACGACGCTTCACAACCTGACCAACACCCAGACAATCGTCGACGCGCCGCACAACGATCTTCGGAGGGCGCGTGCGGCGGGGATGTCGCTCATCCCCACGACGACGGGATCGGCCACGGCGATCGGTCTGATCTTCCCAGAGCTCGAGGGTCGACTTGACGGGCACGCGGTGAGGGTGCCGCTGCTCAACGCATCGCTCACCGACTGCGTGTTCGAACTCGTCCGTGAGACCAGCGTGGAAGAGGTGAACGACCTCCTGCGGATCGCGGCTCGCGGCCCACTCTTAGGCATCCTCGGCGTCGAGGAGCGGCCGCTCGTGAGCGTCGACTACGTAAACGACTCGCGATCGGCGATCATCGATGGTCTCTCGACCATGGTTGTTGCCGGTACGCAGGCGAAGGTCTACGCCTGGTACGACAACGAGTGGGGCTACGCGAACCGGCTCGTCGAACTCGCCGCGATTGTGGCGCAGAACCTCGAGAGCCACTGATGGGATCGGGCGAGCGGCGATGAACACCGCAGATTCGCCCACAACCACGCGGACCGCCGACCTCCGCAACTACGCGATCGTCACCGGCGCCTACTGGGCCGACACGCTCACGGACGGTGCGCTTCGCGTTCTCGTCCTCTTCTACTTCTATGACCTCGGCTACAGCCCGTTCCAGGTCGCGATGCTGTTTCTCTTCTACGAGATTTTCGGGATCGTCACGAACCTCGTGGGCGGCTTCCTCGCAGCTCGATTCGGCCTGAAGGCGACGCTCGTCGGCGGCCTTGCGACACAGCTCGTCGCCCTCTCGATGCTCGCGCTCGTGCCTGCTTCCTGGCTCGTCGTGCCCTACGTGATGGCCGCACAGGCGCTCTCGGGCATCGCCAAGGACCTCACCAAGATGAGTTCTAAGAGCGCCGTCAAGCTCGTCGTACCCACGGATGCCTCCGACATGCTGTTCCGCTGGGTCGCACGTCTGACCGGGTCGAAGAATGCCCTCAAGGGCGTCGGGTTCTTCCTGGGCGGCCTCCTGCTCACCGTGATTGGGTTCCGAAGCGCGCTCTTCGTACTCGCAGCGCTCGTCGGGACTGCGCTCGTGGTCGTGCTGACAATGATGCGAGGCTCGCTCGGGCGCGGCAGCACCAAGGCGAAGTTCGCCCAGATGTTCTCGAACAAGCGCGCCGTCAATGTCCTCGCTGCCGCCCGCCTAGCCCTCTTCGCCGCACGGGATGTCTGGTTCGTCGTCGGCCTTCCCGTCTTCCTCCGCACGCAGGAAAGCTGGAGCTTCTGGCAGGTCGGCGCCTTCCTCGGCGGCTGGGTCATCTTCTACGGAATCGTCCAGGCATCGGCGCCTTCGCTGCTGCGGCGACGCGGCCACGGCGAGCCGACCGGGCGCACTGCAACGTGGCTCGCATTCATTCTCGCCGCGCTCACCGCTGGAATCGCGGTCGCCCTCCAATCGGACGTCGATCCCTCGGTCGTCCTTGTCGTCGGCCTGCTCGTCTTCGGGGTCATCTTCGCGCTCAACTCCGCGGTGCACTCGTTCCTGATCCTGCACTATTCGGACGGCGACAGGGTCGCGATGAACGTCGGCTTCTACTACATGGCGAACGCCGCCGGTCGACTCCTCGGGACTGTTCTGTCAGGGCTGCTCTACCAGTGGCAAGGGCTCACGGCCTGCCTGGTCGCGAGCGTCGTTCTCCTTCTCGCGGCCGGACTGCTCTCGCTGATTCCAGCCGAACCGTCATCCGCGACGGCAACCTAGCTTTCGCCGTCGGTGCCTCGTAAGGCCCGAAGCGCGTCCGCGAACACCGCGTTGCTCCTCTCGAGCGCCCAGATGTCGCGCTTGAAGAAGCTTACGAGCACCATTGGGCCCAGGGATTCAACGGTTGCGATGCGTCGTCCCGACGCGATCACGGCGATCTCTCCGAACACGTCCCCCGACGAGAGCTGGTTCACCACATGACCGTCGACGATGACGCGCGCGTCGCCCTCGAGCACGGCAAAGACGGAGTGGCCGAAATCGCCTTGATGCGTGATCTCGACCCCCGGGCCCTCGATCTCGACGCGCTCTCCGTTCGAAGCTAGTCCTTCGAGCTCTGCGGGCAGGAGCGCCCCGAAAAACGGAACGAGCGCGAGTTCTGATGCTTCGACTGCCATAGAGAACGAGCGTAGGTGAACCCGACGGGGCCACGTCGTAATGATCTGGTGTCGATCTCGTGGTGGTGACCGAGCGCTTCCGCGCGTTTTGGTCGGGCCGGCGCCACTCTAGATCGGAGCGCTCTCGAGCGCCTCGGGTGGCAGCAACCGTCGCGTCTCCCAGCGCCGCGCCGCGAACGCCGTGTACGAGATTGCGATTGCGAGCGCGAACACGATCGCGTCGCCTCCCGGGAGTCGGGTGATCAGCTCCATTCCGCCGCCGACGAGCGCTGCCATCGGGATCGTGAAGATCCACGCGCTCACGATGTTGCCGGCGACCCCCCAGCGCACTGCATGCAGGCCGCGCGTTGCGCCGGCGCCCATCACCGAGCCGGAGATCACGTGCGTGGTCGAGACGGGCAATCCGAAGTGCGCCGTCGTCCACAGCATCGAGGCGCAGGCGGTCTGGGCAGAGAAGCCCTGCGGCGGGTCGATCTTGGCGATCCGGGTACCGAGGGTGCGGATGATTCGCCAGCCGCCGGCGTACGTGCCTGCGGACATCGCGAGCGCCGCGGTGACGATCACCCAGGTCGGCGGCCGCGAGAAATCCTCGTCGAGGTTGCCAGAGGCGACGAGCGCGAGGGCGATGATCCCCATCGTCTTTTGCGCGTCGTTCGTCCCGTGCGTGAGCGCCACGAAGCCCCCGGAGACGAGCTGCCCCTTGCGGAAGATGCGGTTGACCCGGGCCGGCGAGCGCCGGGCGATCACCCAGACGATGAGGGTCATCAGGGCGAATGCGATGAGGAGCGCTGCAAACGGTGCGATTAGGGAGGGCTTGAGCACCTTCTCCCAGATGCCGGCCCACTCGACGACCCCTAGCCCTTCCGCCATGATCGCTGAGCCCATCACGCCGCCGATGAGCGCATGGCTTGAGCTCGACGGCAGCCCGAGGAACCAGGTAATCAGGTTCCAGGTGATCGCGCCGACGAGGCCCGCGAGAAGAATGCTGAGCGTGATCGCCGCGGGATCGACGATCCCCTTTGCGATCGTGGCGGCCACCTTGAAGGAGATGAAGGCGCCGATGAAGTTGAGGATCGCCGCCATCGCGACCGCGTTGCGTGGCGAAAGCGCGTGCGTGGAGACGCTCGTCGCGATGGAGTTTGCGGTGTCGTGGAAGCCGTTCGTGAAGTCGAAGAAGAGCGCCACGACCACGACGGCGACGAGTGTCACCGTTACCACTGCACCTCCGGCCGCGTAGCGGCCCTCCGCGAAGCGGAGCCGGGAGCCATGGGGACAGGCGGTCGCGCAGCGGCCGACCTCATCTTCCTAGTGCGGCCGCACCCACCAACGATGCGTCGTGCATCAAACATCCGGCGCGGCCGCACTATGCGTTCTTGACGAGGATGTTCGCGATCACGTTGGCGGCTGTCTCGCAGGCATCGAGGGCGCGCTCGAGGGCCTCGTAGATGTCCTTCCAGCGGATCACGATCAACGGATCGATGCGGTCATCGCGAAAGAGCGATGCGAGTGCATCGCGGAGAACCCGATCGCCCTGATCCTCGAGCGACTTGAGTTCGATGAGCGCAGCCTGCACGCCCTTCATCCCCTTCAGGTTCTGACATGCCGTCGCCAGCTGCTCGACCGCGTTGACGATGATCCCGCACTGTTCGACCGCGTGGCGAGTGGGCATCTCGACGCCGTAGAGGCCGAGCAGGTCGGACGCCTCTTCGAGATAGTCGACGACATCGTCGATCTCGGTGGCGAGCTGGTAGATGTCCTCGCGGTCGAACGGGGTCAGGTACTGGGTGTTGAGGAGCACGATCAGATCGCGGGTGATCGCATCCCCCGCCGTCTCGGCTGCCTTTACCTGCTCCTGGGTGACACCGGAGTTCGGGTGCTCGCGGAAGCGGCGCTCGACGAGTCGTGCGACCTCGAGCGCGTTCTCGCCCGAGCTGGCGAAGAGAACAAAGAATTCGGTCGTTTTCGGGGTGAGCGAGATCTTCATGTGCAACGCACAGTAACCAGTTGGAGACAAGTGTGAGCGGGGAACCCTAGTACGCT
>JAYTJO010000535.1:0-2278 GCA_043730975.1 Thermoleophilia bacterium
ATGTTGCTCGCGCTCGGGCTCAACGTCGTCGTCGGCTGGGGCGGATTGCTCGACCTCGGCTACGTGGCGTTCTTCGGAATCGGCGCCTACGCCTACGCGTTGCTCAGCTCGGAGCAGTACGGAGTCCATCTGCCCACGATCGTCTCGATTCCGCTCGTCGTTGCGATCGGAGCGGTCGTCGGCTTTCTCGTCGGGCTGCCTTCCAGACGTCTCACTGGGGACTACCTCGCGATCGTGACCCTCTTCTTCCTCCAGCTCTTCCTCACCGTGACGACGAATGGCAACGACCTCTTCGGTCGCAACGTCACGGGCGGCTCGAACGGGATCCTTAACGTCGATCCGCTCAGCATCTTCGGTCGCGAGCTGGCCATCTCGAAGGAGGGCGGGCTGTTCAATCCCGCCTACATGTACGTTGTGCTGGCCGCGTTCGTGATCGTCTACGTCGCTCTGCGCTTCGTCAATCTCTCGCGTACCGGTCGCGCCTGGCGATCGCTCCGGGAGGACTCCCTCGCTGCCGAGGTGATGGGGATGCCCGTCAACACGCTGAAGCTGATGAGCTTCGCCTTCGGTGCCGCGATTGCCGCATTGAGCGGCACGTTCGTCACGGCGTTGAGCGCCAGTGTCTTCCCGCTCTCGTTCTCGTTCGCGCTCCTGATCATCATCTACACGATGGTCATCCTCGGCGGCTCCGGGAGCCAGCCGGGTGTCGTTCTCGGTGCGGTGCTGATCGGGATCCTGCTCGAGCTTCTGCGCAACCCGGGCGACTCACGCCTCCTGTTCTACGCAGCGATCATCGTGGGCGTCGTCGCTATCTTCCGCTTCTCTGTAGAGCTCGCGGTCGTCGTCGGCGGAACCTTCGTGTTCGGGCTCGTCGTCCATTCGATCGCAGGCGCGATCGACAACGCGTGGGTCAACGGGAGCGGAGGTGAGGGTGGCGGTATCGCCGACTTCGCCGCGAACTGGGTGATCGTTCCTGTCGCTCCCGCCTCCTGGGTGGCACCGGTCTCGTACCTCTCGCTCGTTGCTCTGGCGCTCGTCCTGACGCTCGTGCACCGCTGGGTTCGGATCGGGCTTCTCATCCCCGTGCTCTACCTTGCCGCATTCGTGTGGGAGAACGTCATGATCACCCAGCCGGAGCCGACGAGGTACATCATCCTCGGCGTCATCCTCATCGCGCTGATGATCTTCCGTCCTACCGGGCTCCTCGGCGAGAAACGTGTGGAGATCATCTGATGTCGGAGAAGCTTCTCGATCTCCAGAACGTCTCGATGGCCTTCGGTGGGCTCAAGGTCGTCGACGATCTCGACCTGCATGTGAACCGGGGTGAGATCGTCAGTGTGATTGGACCGAACGGCGCCGGCAAGACGACGCTCTTCAATCTCATCACGGGCGTCTACCAGCCGACCGGCGGGGACATCGTCTTCGATGGGAAGAGCATCACCGGCCTCGAGCCGCACCAGATCACCCGCCGCGGCATCGCGCGCACGTTCCAGACGCTGCGACTGTTCCTCAACATGTCCGTGCGCGAGAACGTGATGGCCGCAGCCTACGGGCATACGAAGGCCGGCGTCTTCCGCTCGATGCTCCGCACCCCGGGCATGCGGCGCGAGGAGCAGGAGATCCGTGATCTCGCGGAGAAGCGGCTCGCGTTCTTCGGTGACCGCCTGATGGGGTACCGCTGGGACCAGCCTGCGTACAGTCTCTCCTACGCGAATCGCCGCCGGCTCGAGATCGCGCGGGCAACGGCGACGAACCCGACGCTCCTCCTCCTCGACGAGCCTGCAGCCGGGATGAACCCCAAGGAGACGCAGGAGATCACGGAGCTGATCGAGCTGCTGCGTACCGACGGCGGCTACACGATCCTCGTGATCGAGCATGACATGCACGTTGTCGAGGGAATCTCGGATCGCGTCGTCGCGCTCGACCACGGCCTCAAGATCGCCGAGGGCACGTTCGAGGAGGTAGCGACCTCGCCGCAGGTTGTCGAGGCCTATCTCGGTACGGGCGGGATGGCGAGGAAATGAGCTCCAACGGCACGCCGATCCTGGAACTCGAGGGGATCAACACGTACTACGGGCAGATCCACATCCTCCAGGATGAAAACATCGTCGTCCACGAGGGCGAGCTCGTCTGCCTGCTCGGGGGAAACGCCTCGGGCAAGTCGACGACGCTGAAGACGATCCTTGGGCTCGTCCGTCCGCGCACGGGCACCGTCAAGCTCGCCGGTGAGGACGTCACGAACATGCCCACCGCGCATCGGATCCAGCGCGGCCTCGCG
>JAYTJO010000536.1:0-3256 GCA_043730975.1 Thermoleophilia bacterium
CGCGAGGCCGACGTTCCCCGGCGTCAGGGGAAGAATGGCTGCCAGCTCGACGGCAGGCACGATCACGAGGGCAGCCTTGAGCGGGTTGTCGATGCCGAAAGCGACTCCTACCGCCGCGGCAGCCGCGACCTTCGCAGCCGCTCCTGCAAGCGTCCACCCGGCGACGATCGCGAGGTCACGTGGCGATGAGGCGAGCGACCGAAATGCGACGAGCACGTGATCGAGGCGGCGGGGAAGCGAGAACCGCTGCGATCCGTAGGCGAGGAGGATCGAGCCGGCGACGATCGTCCCGATCACAAGGAGGGGCCAGCGAGGAAGGACTCCTCCGATGCTCCCGATGGCGATGAGCACTCCGAGCCACACGGTGCGCGTTGCACCCACTGCTGCGGCCGCCCCTCCGACGGTCAAGCAACCGCCGTTCGTGACACGGCCGAAAAGGGCAACGCGAACCGCCGATCCGACGTGAGCGGGCGCGACGGCATTGAGCCCGCAACCGACGGCATAGCGCGCCGAGGCGTCGACGACCGGCAGCGAAGACCCGCTCGCGCGGAGCGCCGTCCGCCAGGCCAGAGCACCGCACAGGCTCGTTCCCACGAAGGCAAGGGCCGTGACCCAGAGGCTGCCGGGGTCGGCGGCGTCGAGGCCGGCGAAGGCCTCGCTGACGCGGTCTCCGAGGAGCGAAGGGCTGAGACAGAGCGCGGCGAGAAGCGCGAAGGAGATTCCCGCAATCGCCAGATGTCGAGTGGTCAGATGATGTCGTATCAAGGCCGCACTCCAGGAGTCGGCACACAGGGGCATCGACTTGATCGAATTGCCGCAGGGGAGCGGGTGGGATCGCAGCAGCGATTCGGCTGGAGAATCGGGTTCACACTACTTGAGACGCTCGCCGGGCCGACAGGGCGGCTGCTCCCGTCGAATCCGAACACCATCCACATCTGTTGCTTCCATTCCCTCGCCCGAGGGAACCGCACGAAGCGGCGTCGACGCACGGACAGGCACTACCCTCTCGTGATGCGCGGAGCTATCGCAGCGGGCAACCGTCACACCACTGAGGCGGGCGCGTGGGCCCTCGCACATGGAGGCAATGCTGTCGATGCGATCGTCGCCGCCGCTCTTGCGGGGTTCGTCGCCGAGGGGCCGCTCACGGGCCCCGCGGGCGGTGGGTTCCTTCTTCTTCGCGATGCGGGGAAAGAACCGACGGTGCTCGACTGCTTCTTTGCCGTGCCCTCGCGCCGAGGCGGCGAGATGGACGAGGTGCTGATCGACTTCGGGGATGCCTCGACACAGGTGTTTCACGTCGGCCCGTCATCCGTCGCTGTGCCCGGACTCGTGGCGGGGCTGTGGGAAGCACACGAAGCGCACGGGAGCGTCCCCTGGCCGGATCTCTTCTCGCCCGCACTCGAGCTCGCGGCGGCAGGCGTCGAGATGACGGGGCCACAACGATTCCTGCTCGAGATCCTCGTGCCGATCCTCGAGCGCACCGACGAGGGGCGTCGCATCTATGGCTCGCGTGTCCGCGCCGAGACCGCCGCGATGGTTCGTGGACTCGAGCGTCTGCGTGACACCGGCCCGGCCGCGGTGGCGGAGTTCCAGCCGGAGCTCGCATCCGACATCGCGACCTACCAGGTCATCGAGCGGCGGCCCACGGAGGCGATCTTCGATGGAATGCGTGTCGCAACGTGCCCTCCTCCCTCGCTCGGTGGAGGCGTCATCACCCGCGGGCTCGCTGCACTCGACGGCTGGACCGTGGAGCATAGCCCGGCCCTTGCCGTTGCCCTCGTGGGCGCCCTGCGGAGTGGATACGGGGGCTCCACGGAGACAGGTTTCACCGGGACGACGCATGTCTCGGTGATTGATGGGGAAGGGAACGCTGCCGCTCTCTCGTCCACGCTCGGCTCGGGCTCGGGTGAGTTCTCTCAGGGGTTCCAGTTGAACAACATGCTGGGCGAGCTCGACGTGATCGGGACAACCGAGCGCTCCGCCGGCGAACGTCTGCCGAGCATGATGGCTCCGACGCTCGTGCTCGCCGATGGCGAAACACGACTCGTAGTTGGGAGTGCCGGGTCGGTGAGGCTGTCCGGCGCGATTCTGCAGACGATCCAGCATGTCGTCGCGAGCGGCCTCTCCGTCGATCGCGCAATCGATCATCCACGGCTGCACGTCGAGGACGACGTCGTCCAGATTGAGGGCGGCTGGCCGAATGAGACGGCGGAGGTATTGAAGGAGGCGGGCCAGAAGGTGAATGCCTGGGCGGGTCGGAACCTCTACTTCGGAGGCGTTTCGGCTGTCGAGCGACGTCCTGACGGTCAGCTCGGCGCTGCGGGTGATCCACGCCGTGGTGGTCACGGGGTCGTTGTCCCGTGATCACGATCCGACCGGCCGATCCGGGCGATGCGCAGGCGCTCGTAGATCTCGCGAGCAAGATCGGCGGCGAGGAGGGATCGTGGTTGCTGACCACCGATGACTCGAGAAGCGTTGCCGACGAGCGGCGCTATCTGCGGGCGGTCCGCCGCCACCCCGATGCAGCGGTGTTCGTCGCCGAGGAGGAGCGTCAGGTCGTTGCCCGTCTTTCGCTTTCGCGTGACGTGCATCCGGCGAGCCGACACGTCGGTGACCTCGGATTGATGGTCGCCGCGACGCACCGACGGCGAGGCGTGGGCAGGGCGCTCCTCGAGCAGGGCGTTGCGTGGGCTCGAAGCACCGCGATTCAGAAGCTCGAGCTCCATGTCTTCCCCTGGAACGAGCCTGCGATCGGGTTGTACGAGTCCTTCGGCTTCGAGCGCGAAGGCCTGCGGCGTAGGCACTACCTGCGCGACGGAGCACCTGTCGATGCGATCCTGATGGCGCTCTGGCTCGGCGACCCCGCATAGTTCCGGGACGACCCTCGACGATCTGTTGCCTTCCATGAAGACAGTGTGGCGATCGAACCATCACAGAACTGTGTCAACTCTGTTCCAATTATGTGCTGATTCCAGGCTGATTCTCTGCTGATTCTCTGGCAGCCCGCCGTCACGTGGGACGCTCCGACCCCTGACAGCACCGCTGTACCATCGCCTCGATGCCGCTTCGCGTGAACCCCGATCGGTTGCGCTCCGACTTCGAGGCTCTTGCGGCCTTCGGGGCGATCGCCGACGGCGGAGTCGCACGAACGACGTTCTCCGACGCGCACACTGCCGCTCGTGGGTGGTTTCTCGACCGTGCGCGTGCGGCAGGGCTCGAGACCCGGATCGACCTTGCGGCGAACCATTCGGCGATT
>JAYTJO010000537.1:0-1641 GCA_043730975.1 Thermoleophilia bacterium
GATCATCGTGACGATGGACGGCGACCTCCAGAACCTCCCGGAGGACATCGCGAAGCTCGTGGCGGCGATCGACGCCGGGTACGACGTCGCGAGCGGCCGACGTGCCGCGCGCAACGACTCCTGGGGTCGAACGCTGCCATCGCGGCTGATCAACGGGATGCTACGGCGCTTCACGCACGTCGAGATCTCCGACTTCGGTTGTGCGTTCAACGCGTACCGGCGCGGCGTGGTCACTCCGATGCTCGGCTCGATCGGCCGCCAGAAGTTCACGAAGGCGCTCATTCTCTCGGGCGGTGCCACCGTGATCGAGGTCGATGTCGGTCATGCTGCGCGCCAGGGTGCTTCGCGCTACTCGCCACTCCGGCTGACGCGCCTCGCGCTCCACGTGCTTGCGGGGTTCTGGCCGCAGCCCATTCAGTGGGCGGGCGTCATCCTGGGATTCGTCTGCACGCTCGCCGCGACCGTGCTCGGGATCTACGCGGTCGCCTACTGGATCGGCGAGTCGGACTTTCCGGGGCCGCTCTTCCTCGGCGCAGCAGTCATCTTCGTGCTCGGCGTCCAGGGTTTTGTGCTCGCCCTCGTGGGTGAGTACCTCGCCCGGATCCAGCGCGAGGTCGAAGGTAGGCCGCTGTACGCGATCGAGCGCGAGCTATAGCCGTGCGGTCGGTCGACGCGACGGGAAGATCGCTGCCTCGCGCTTGAGACTGTTCGAGGGAGGGATCACAGGGAACCCCACGCGAAGCGTGCAGAAAGCATCGAGCGGGAGGGGCCGCGGTATGCTCTTTCACCGTGGCCCCTCCCGCTCAGCGCGTACTCGTTACCGGCGGCGCCGGGTTCATCTCGTCCAACGTGATCCGCCACCTGCTGGCGAACACGAGCTACGAGGTGCTCTCGCTCGACTCGCTCACCTACGCCGGGAACCTCGAGAACCTCGCCGACGTCCTCGACCACGAGCGTCTCTCGTTCGTTCATGGCGACATCCGCGACGTTTCGCTCGTCGCCGACCTCGTCGAGGGGGTCGACGTGATCGTCAACGCGGCCGCCGAGTCACATGTCGAAAAGTCGATCGAGGAGGGGGCGTCAGAGTTCGTGACGACGAACGTGGAGGGTACGCAGATCCTGCTCGACGCGATCCGCCGCACGCCCGTCGAGCGATTCATTCTCATCTCCTCGAGCGAGGTGTACGGCACCGCCGAGACCGACCCGATGGACGAACGACACCCCGCTCGAGCCGCGCAGCCCCTACGCCGCTACGAAGGCCGGCGGCGACCGGCTCGCGTACAGCTATTACGTCACCTACGACCTACCGATCGTGATCGTGAGGCCGTTCAACAACTACGGGCCCCGCCAGCACCCGGAGAAGGTCGTGCCGCGGTTCATCACGCAGGCGCTCACCGGTGCGCCGCTGACGATCCACGGGGACGGGCACGCGAGTCGGGACTGGCTGTACGTGGACGATCACGCCGAGGCGATCGAGGCGCTGATCGAGACGCCGATCGGAGAGCTCGCGGGTGAGGTGGTCAATGTCGCGACCGGCGTCGACATCTCCGTGGCCGATATTGCGGATCTCGTGCTCGATTGCGTCGGCGAGACGCAGTCCGCCAAGGTGTACGTCCCCGAGCGGCTCGGACAGGTCGATCG
>JAYTJO010000538.1:0-6683 GCA_043730975.1 Thermoleophilia bacterium
GTCGTCGAAGATGTCGGCGATGGTGTAGATTGGGCCGCAGATGACTCCGGCGTCGTTGAGGACGCGGTCGATCTCCGCCGCGTCGTGTTCTGCGGCCCAATCTGCCACGATTCCTTCGATCTCGTCCTGATTGTCTCCGCGCGCCAGGTGGGTAGCGAACCGGGCGTCGTCCGCAAGCTCGGGTCGTTCGATGGCCTCGCAGAGCCTCCGGAAGACGTTGTCGGCGTTCGCGGCGATCACCACCCAACTGTCGTCTCTTGACTTGAAGATGTTGGAAGGCGCAATGCCCTTGAGGTTCGTGCCCTGAGGGCCACGGACGATCCCGAGCCGGTCATACTCGGGAACCGTGCTCTCGAGGAGTGCGAACGACGCTTCCATCAGCGAGACGTCGACGACCTGCCCGAGTCCTCCTCCGGCTCCGTCGCGCCAATAGAGAGCGGCCAGGATGCCCTGGGTCGCGAACATCGCCGCCAGCGAATCGCCAAGCGAGAGGTGCATGCGGGGTGGTGGTTGGTCGGGGAAGCCATTGATATGACGAATGCCACCCATTGCCTCGGAGACGGAGGCAAAGCCGGCGCGCTCCGCATACGGGCCGGTCTGTCCGTAGCCGGAGACGCGGGCAAGCACGATCCGGGGGTTGATGGCGGACATCTGCTCGTAGCCGAGGTTCCAGCGCTCGAGCGTTCCAGGTCGGAAATTCTCGGTCACGACGTCGGCCTGTTCGACCAGCCGCAGCAGCAGATCCTGCCCCTCCTCTTCGCGGAGGTTGAGCGTGATGCACTTCTTGTTGCGCGACTGCACCGGCCACCAGAGCGACCGACCCTGATAGCGCGCCTTGCCCCAGTTGCGGATCGGATCTGGTTGGCCGGGCGCCTCGACCTTGATGATCTCAGCGCCGAGATCGCCGAGTAGGCGGCCGGTGAACGGTCCCGCGAGCAGCGTGCCGAGCTCGATCACGCGGATTCCCGCAAGCGGCCCAATCCGCAGGCCCTCGGCCGCAGCGTTCGCCTTGAGATCGTTGGCGGGAGCCGTCATTCCTTACCCCCCGAAGCCCGGCATCCCGGCGAGCACGTCATCCGCTGAGCTGGCGTGCCCTTCCTCGGCCCGGAAGGTCATGAGCGACTGGCGGATCGCGTCAGCTGCCGCCGAGCCCGTGACCTGCGGGAGTCGTAGGTGCGCGTCAAAGGTGCCCACGTTGGCGACCATACAGCATGCAATGCTCAACCTGAGCAGGTCCCACCAAGGGCGGTCGGACCGGGAGGCGAAGGGCGATTAGTCCAGTGGCGCCTGTCCGTCTCCCGCCACGTTTCGGTCGGCGCCGAGTGCCTCGAGGTAGCGCTCGAGAGCCCGTTGACGGCTGCGCGCGTCCGCGATCACCCCTTCGAGGCGGACGCGCTCGGCCTCATGCTCGCGGCGGATCTCCGTCGGCGACTCGGACGCCAGCAGACCCTCGACGTCGAACTCGTCGTCGGTCTCGTCGCTTCCTGGATCGAGCACCCCGCGCACCAGTGCGACGTCCTCGGGTGCCATGCGTGCGAACGCCGCCTGGTCGATCCGAGACCCCTCGAGCTCGGTGAGCACCTCTCCGAGCTGTTTCAGGACGGCGATCTCGCGGTCGCGTTCGAACTCGAGAGCGTCTAGCGCCTGCCGTCTGCGATTCGCACGCACGATCTCGTCAACTTCCACGACAACAAGATAATGGAAGACGTGAAGAGAGCCGGACCTCGCTCGCCCGCCATCGTTCTCGCCAGCGCGACGTGCGCCCAGGCTTCGGTGGCATTTGTGAGCTTCGGCCTGCCCGCAATCGGTCCCGAACTCAGCCGGAGCTTCCAGCTGAGCCTCGCCGAACTCGGCGCCGTGCTCACTGCCGGCCTGTTTGGCGCCGGACTTGCACTGATCGCGGCGGGGATGGCGGTCGATCGCTTCGGCACGCGGAGGCCGATACTTGCGGGGATCGCCCTCGGCGTGGCGGGCCTCGGCGTTGCTGCGACGGCCGAGTCGACGGCGGTGCTGGGCGCAGCGCTTGTCGTATTCGGTGTCGGCTCGGCCGTCGTCCCGATAGCAGGCACCGGAGCGCTCTTCCACGCCTATCCACCGGCACGACGCGCCTGGGCGCTCGGAGTCCGTCAAATGGCGGTACCGCTAGGGGGGACGATTGCGGCGATCGCCATGCCGGGTCTCGAGGAATACGGTGGAGTGGGCCTTGCGTTCGGCGTCGCGGCCGTCGCTGTCGCGATCACGGGTCTGCTCTTCGCCTACGTCGCCGCGGACCCACCACGGGCGTCGACGTCCGCGCGGGTGCACCAACCCCTGAGGAGTATCTGGCGAGCCCCCGGCATCCAGCGACTACTCGTCGTTGCTGCGTTCTACATCGTCGTGCTCCAAGCCGTGCTCGCGTTCACCGTGCCGGCGGGGCTTGCTGCCGGGCTGACGGCATTCGCCGCATCGGCAACGTTCTTCGCCGTCAACGTTTCGGCGATGGTTTCCCGCATCGTGTGGGGTCGTATCGCCGACGGGGCTGGCGGGTCTCGTCGCGCGCGGACGCTTGTCGAGGTCGGGATCGTTGCGGCCCTGGGGGCACTGCTCTTTACTCTCGCCCTCCACGCCGGGCCCGTAGCGGTCATTCCTGCTGCGGTGCTGCTCGGGTTCGGTGCTCTCGGCTGGAACGCTCTCGTCTACGTCAGCGCTGGAGAGCGCGCGGCGCCCGAATTGGCCGCACGCTCGGTCGCCGTGGCGGCAACCGTCGTTTTTCTCATCTCGGCCATCTCCACGCCGCTTCTCGGCGCACTCGCCTCCCTCGCCGGCTGGGACGTCTTCTGGATCGTGACGGCCCTGCTCGCAACGGCGGGCGCCCTTGTCGCCGCGACCCTGTCGGACACCCCGCTAGCGCCTCGACGCCGCTAGCGCAAACACGAGGTTCCGGGGCAGCGCGCGCCGGAACTGGTCGAGAACAGCCCGCGCGCGCTCCGCTCCGAAGAATGCGTACTCCGGGAAGCCGAGGGCCTGCAGTTCGGCCGCCGCGCAGACGCTAGCAACGAGATCCTTGCCTACCGCACCCCCGAGGACGGGGCCGATCGCGGACCACGGCTCGTCCAGCAACTCTCGGGCGGCGAGAGCCCGGTACATGCTGGGCACGTGCTGAGTACCGTACACGGTACGGATCTCGTCGAAGAGAGGGTGCTCGCCGCGCTCCTCGGGAACGGGGCTTGTGGGAACCGGTCCGGGCGGGGGCAGTTCCGGTGGCGGCAGCGGCTGCAGGGGGATGACGCCGTCGAGCGCAAGCCCGAGGGACGTCACGATGAGCAGCAGCGCGGGTAGCTCCAGTGCGAACGGGGCCACCGCATTCGAGACGGCGTAGCTCGGCCGATAGGCCAGGTCAGGCTCCGCCCGTTCCCGCACTCGGTCAAGCGCCTCTCCCGTGCGCGGATCGTCGTAGATCGCACGCGCTTGCAGCCACGCCGGGACGAGCGCCTCCGGATCCGCCGCGAGCGCCTTGAACACTGCCGGTACGAACTCCATGCGCGCCCTGACGTCACGGTAGACAGCGGCGACGACACCCTCCGCTTCCTCCTCGTAGCGGAGCATGAATCCAGACGTTGGAGGCATGAGACCCCGTACTGTATGTTCGGGGGTGTGGCGGAGGCGCCGAAACGAGCTCGCGATCGGATGCGGAGGGACAGGAGCCCTGGAGCACCGTGATCGTCCGCGACGCCGGTGACGCGTGGCACGTCGTTCTGCAGACCGATCACGCTGACCTCTCGGGCGCGTGCGCACGCCAGTGGATAGACACCGGTGCGCGCCACGCCTCGCTGGTTGTGGCCGCCGAGCGCCACGACGACGGCTGGGCCGTCTGGGAGCAGTCTCCGATGATGGACGCCGAGACGGGCCGGCCGCTCAACTTCCTCGACGTTCGGGTACCCGCCCACCTCGCCTTCTACCGTGCGGGCATCGCGGCGATCACCGACGAGGACTCCTACGCCGGCCTGCTTGTGTCGATGCACGGCGCCGGCATCTACCGTCAACGCTACGGAACCCAGCCGGAGCTCAAGCTCAGCCGGGCGGACGAGGTCAAGGATCTCGTCGAGGCCTTCGTTGCAGAGCAGGAAGCTTCGCACTCCGTCCGGCGCGACGAGATCGGCGTCACGGAGGAGGAGAGCTGGGCCGACTACCACCGGCTCCAGGTCTACGATCGGTTCTCGCTCTTCTTCTGCCTCAAGGATCTCGATGCCGGGGAGAGCGACGACATCGGAGGGTTCAGACTCGAGCCGATGGGCCACGGACGCGTGTGCATGGATCCCTACCCGTTCCTCTCGGACACGGCCAGCTTTACCCTTCTCCGCCGCGTTCTCCCCAAGCGGCGAAGGACGACCGACGAGTTCAAGCACGAGCTTCTGGGCACCGCGGCCGAACGACTGGAGATCCAGGTCGAGCAGGGTTAGGCCGTTCGCCAACAGCCGGCGCGTCATCGCAGGGCTGGTGCGTTAGGCTTGTCGCTCACGAACGCGAGGAGGTCGCTATGGAGGGCATGATCGACGTCAACGGGGTCAGGCTCTGGCACCGGATCTCGGGTGACGGAGAGCCGGTCGTGCAGATCCACGGGGCGGGCTTCGGGCACTTCAACTTCGACCCCGCGACACCGGTGCTCTCGCAGCAGTTCAGGGTGATCGACTTCGACATGCGCGGCTACGGGCAGTCGGACAAGCCGCTACAGCACTACGACATGGAGGTCTGGGCCGATGACGTCGCGGGGCTCCTGGACGCGCTCGGGATCGAGCGGGCCCATGTCCACGGCACCTCGATGGGCGGGATGATCGCGACGGTGTTCGCCGGCAAATACCCGGAGCGCACGACGTCGGTCGTGATCAACTGCGCCGCCGCCCGCCTTGGTGTTACGGGGCGCCTGATCTTCAAGAACTGGATCGATATCGCGACCATGGACCCGGCCGGTCCAGGCAGCCGGCTCCTCGCGGAGCTGATCACGTGGCAGGCGCTGTCGAAGACGTTCCTCGAGGAACAGGGCGCCGAAGAGCTGATCACGACGATCCAGACGATCCTCCGTGACTCCAACCAGCTCGAGGTGTACTGCGCCGCCTGCCAGGCGATGTGCGACATGGACATCACGGCCTGGCTCCCGCGCATCACCTCGCCGGCGCTCGTGCTGGGCGGCGATGAGGATGTGATGACGCCGTGGGATCAGGGCCCGTACGGTGTCGGCCAGGAGGGTATCTATCGGGGGATTGCGGGCGCCGAGAAGCACGTCGTGCGCGGCTCCGGCCACTCGACCATCTTCGACAACACGGAGGAGCACACCCGCGTCGTGAGCGACTTCTTCCACCGTTCGAGCGGCGCGACCGCGGCGGCGACGGCCACTCCGGCGTAGGGGACACCGATGCCCTCGATCGAGGAGTTCGGCATCGAGCCGGTGCCGGCAGAGCTCCGGACGACGGGCTGGCGCGACCTGTTCGCGATCAACTTCACGTTCTTCCTCAACCCGGTCATGTACGTGCTCGGCGCCTTCGCGGTCGTCGCCGGCGGGCTACCGCTCTGGTGGGCCGTCGCAGCGATGGTCACCGGGCAGGCGCTCGCCTTCGCCATGCTCACCGTGGTTGCGCAACCCGGCGTCGACTACGGGCTCCCGGGCCAGGTCGCGATGCGCTCGCACCTGGGCTTCTGGGGAGCACGCCTGCTCTCGTCCCCGTATCGGGTTGTTGCGGCGACATACTGGTTCGCTGCGCAGGCGCTGACGGCCGGGCTCGGCGCGCAGGCGATCTACGAGGCGATGACAGGAGACCGCCTGCCACTCGTACCGCTCGCGCTTGCCTTCGCGGTTGTCCATGCCACGTTCGCCGTACTCGGCTTCGACGTGATGCGGTGGCTCCTACGCGGAGTGCTGCCCGTGTCGCTCGCGTTCACCGGCGTTCTCGTCGCCCTCTACCTGACGACCGACAATCCCAGGTACGCGGTGAGCCGCGTCTTCGACTCGCCCGACCAGCACCTGACCTGGGTGGGCTTCGCGACCTACGTGACCGTGATGTGCGGCGCGTCGCTCACGTTCGTTACGAACGTCGCCGACTTCTGTCGCTACACGCCGACCCGGCGTGACATGCGCATCGGGCTCATCGCCTCGGCTCTCGCCTCGGCCGCGGTGACCACATTCGTCGGCGGCTACGCGGCCGCCGCGACCGGCGAGACGAACCCGTTCGTCGCCGTCGCCGACCTGACCTCGAGCAACCTGCTGCTCGTCGCGCTCCTGCTTGCGATCGTCGTGCAGGGGCTCGCCGCGAACATCACCAACGTCTACACCGCGGGCCTTTCCCTGGTGAACTCGGTTCCACGCCTTGGCCGGGTCAGGGCCACGGTCGTCGCAGCAACCGCCGCCGTCGCGCTGTCGGCGTTTCCCGACTTCGTCAACCACGCGCAGCGCTGGATCACGCACCTCGGAAACCTCGCAGCCCCGTTGACCGGCGTCATCCTGGCCGACTACCTGATCGTCAAACGGCAACGGATCGATGTCGACGGCCTCTTCGACCCACAGGGGCCTTATCGCTACCTGAACGGGGTTAACGTCGCCGCTCTGGTGGCGATGGCTGCCGGCGCGGGCGCCTATTACGCCGTACCCTCGAGCTGGGTGAAGATCGTGTGGGGCGTTTCCGTCGCCGCAGCCGCATACCTCGCGATCGTTG
>JAYTJO010000539.1:0-1629 GCA_043730975.1 Thermoleophilia bacterium
GACCTCTCGTGGCATCACCGTCCTCTCCCCCGGCGGCGAACTGCTCGATCACATCGCGCTCGGAGCCGAGCCGACGAACTGCGCCTTCGTTGGAACGACGCTCGTCGTAACTGCGTTCACACCGGCAGACGAGCCGAACAGCGGGCACCTTCTCTCGTTCGAGACCGACACAACGGGCCTGCCGCTCCTCGCCGGCCGGCTCTCGCGATAGCCACCGTGCGTCTCTGCACCATCACGCACGGGAGATCACGGCTTCTCGCGCTCGCGGAGATCCATCCGGAGTCGCTTGCCCGCTCCGTGCTCTTCGCGACGGAGACGCCTGGCGCGCCGATCGCTGAGTAGCATCGTCTGATGCCACGCGCTGCGATCGTCGGAGACCTTGTGCTGGACGTCGTCGCGGGCGCGCCAGAGCGCCCCGGTGGTGCGGTCTGGTACTGCGCCCGCGCGCTGAGCCAGATCGACCCCGCTGCAGATGTCGTGCTCGTCTGCCGCTCGGCTCTGGAGGAGCACGATGCGATCGTGCCCGAGCTCGAGAGGTTCGGGTTCCCGGTGCACTGGCAACCGACCGCGCGAACGACGCGGTTTTCGTTTCACTACGAGGGCGATCGGCGGATCATGTCGATCGACGCGCTCTCCGACTCCTGGACAAGGGCCGACATCGCCGGTTGGGTCGGGGACGCGATCGGGGATGCCCCCTGGGTCATCGTCGGTGCGTTGACGCGCGAGGACTTTCCGCTCGAGACGCTGAGCGCGCTCACCGCCCGCGGCCATCGGCTCGTCGTCGATGCACAGGGTCTCGTGCGCCACGGGCGGGTCGGACCGCTCGTCAGTGACGGCTCGATCGACCGCGCGATCCTTGGGCACATCACCGCGCTCAAGCTCAACGACGAGGAAGCGGAAGAGCTGTGCGGTGGCACCGACGAAGCATCCCTCCGCTCGCTCGGGATCCCCGAGGTCGTGCTCACGCTCGGGTCGGAGGGCGCGGTGATCATCTCGGGCGAGGTGATCACCCGCGTCGACGCCGTTCCGATCGACGGTCCCGTCGATCCGACGGGGGCCGGCGATTCGTTCCTCCTCTCCTACGCCGTCGCCCGTCAGCGCGGCGCCGACGCGCACGAGGCCGGGCTCATCGCAAGCCGATTCGTGTCGACGATCATCGCTCGGTAGTGCGCTGTCCGGGGGATACGGTGCTGCTCGGGCGAGCGAAAACCGAGCAGCGCGAGGACGCAGGGAGCTCCCATACCGGGTTGTACGGGTGCGACCGAGGACGAAGCGATGCGATGCGTTTGCAGCCGGCCGAGCGGTGCCGTATTCCCCGGGCAGCGCACTAGTGAAGGCCTTCGTGGCTACAGCGCTCGGCTGCGTCCTCGTCGATCTCGAGACCGGCAAGGCCGAGCTCGTCGACGACGAACAGCCGACCGCGGGAACCGCAGGCGTCTCGCTCCCACTGCTGATCGCTGCCGATCAGGCGGGTGGGCGCGTCGCCGCTGTCGTCGATCGGCGCCCGCCGCTCGTCCTCTCCGACGACAGGGGCCGGACGTGGGACGAGGCCGGGGGCGGGCTCCCCGCCGGAACCGCGGTCGCGATCCACCCGGACGACCACGACCTGTTGCTGTTCTCGTCCGAGTC
>JAYTJO010000540.1:0-6485 GCA_043730975.1 Thermoleophilia bacterium
GCTCAGATCCGCGTCGGTGGAGTCACGATCGGTGGCGGAGCGCCCGTTGTCGTGCAATCGATGACCCTGACGAAGACGCACGACGTCGAGGCAACGACCGCGCAGATCGCCGCGCTCGTCTCGGCGGGGTGCGAAGTCGTGCGCTGCGCTGTTCCGAAGATCGAGGATGCGGACGCGCTCGCGAAGATCGTCCGCCTCTCGCCGATACCCGTGATCGCCGACATCCACTTCAACGCATCGCTTGCGCTCCGCGCGATCGACGCCGGAGTCGCCGCCGTCAGGATCAACCCCGGCAATATCGGCGGTCCCGACAAGGTCGAGCTCGTCGTGAAGGCAGCCAAGAAGGCCGGCGTGGCGATGCGAATCGGTGCGAACTCGGGCTCCTTGCCGGCCCACCTGTTCGAGCTCGCGCAACGGGATCAGGCGGAGGCACTCGTCGAAGCGGCACTCGAAGAGGTGGCGATCCTGGAGCGGCTCGACTACCGCGACTTCAAGATCTCGGTCAAGGCGACGCACGTGCCGACGATGATCCGCGCCTACCGGATCCTTGCGGCGAAGGTTCCGTACCCGCTCCACCTGGGTGTCACCGAAGCGGGAACACCCTTCGCGGGCACGATCAAGAGCGCGATCGGGATCGGCTCGCTGCTCGCCGACGGGGTCGGTGACACGTTCCGCGTCTCGCTGACCGCGGACCCGGTCAAGGAGGTCGAGGTCGCCTGGGAGATCCTCAAGGCTCTTGGGTTGCGCGAACGCGGCCCGGTGATGATCGCCTGCCCGTCCTGTGGTCGGGACAACGTCGGGGTCGAAAGCCTCGCAGTCGTCGTCGAGGAGCGCCTCAAGGCCTATCCCGAGGCCTTCGAGGTCGCCGTGATGGGTTGTGCGGTGAACGGACCGGGGGAGGCAGGCGATGCCGACTTCGGAATCGCCGGTGGCCGCGACGTCGGCTTCCTCTACGCCCACGGGAGGGTGCTCAAGAAGGTCTCCTCCGACATCCTGATCGACGAGCTCTTCCATGAGATCGACCGTTGGATCGAGGGCGGCATGGAGCGCCCGAAGCGGCTGAAGATGGCGAAGCCGGCTGCGCTCACGATGGCCGAAGCCTCGCTGATTCCTCTCGATTGAAATCGTTGTTGCCAGCTCCGGTAACCTGCAGCGGCATGGTCCGGCGCCAATCAGAGCTCTTCCTCCCGACGCTGCGCGACGATCCCGCCGACGCCGACGCGATCTCCCACAAGCTGCTCGTGCGGGCGGGGATGATCCGGCAGGTCAGCGCGGGCCTCTGGAGCTATCTACCGGCCGGCTGGCGGGTGCATGAGAACATCGTCCAGATCATCCGCGAGGAGATGGACGGGATCGGCGGCCAGGAGATGTCGATGCCGGTCATCGCCCCGGCCGAACTCTGGGAGAAGACCGGTCGCTACGCGATTCCCGAACTGTTCAAGTTTGCCGACCGCGCCGGTCGTCCGTTCGTGCTTTCGATGACGCACGAGGAGACGGTGACGTTTCACTTCTCCGAGCTCGGGTCATACCGCGACCTCCCGAAGACTCTGTACCACTTTCAGACGAAGGGCCGCGACGAGGCCCGGCCGCGCGGCGGTCTGTTGCGCTTGCGCGAGTTCGTGATGAAGGACGCGTACTCGTTCGACCGCGACGAGGCGGGGCTCGACGTCAGCTTCCAGAAGCAGGCGGGTGCGTACGAGCGGATCTTCGAGCGCTGTGGCATCGAGGCGGTCGCCGTGCAGGCGGAGCCCGGGATGATGGGCGGCAGCGAGTCGATCGACTACCTCGCCCCGTCGGGATCGGGTGAGAACACCCTCGTCACGTGCGAGAACGGCGACTACGCCGCCGACCTCGAGGTCGCTCGTGGCGTTCCGCGGGCTCCCACGTTCCCCGAGCGGTTACAGAGCCCGGGTGAGGTTGCGACGCCGGGAATCACGACGATTGACGCACTGGCCGAGTTCCTTGGCATCGACCCGGCGGCAACCTCGAAGGCGATGCCCGTGACGATGGACGACGGTAGGCTCATCCTCGGACTGATCCGGGGTGACGACCGCCTCGAGGAGGCGAAGCTCGCTTCGGCGCTCGGAGGCGCCTTCCGACCTGCGACGGAGGATGAGATCAGGGCGGCGTTCGGATCCGATCCTGGTTCTCTCGGGCCGATCGGATTCAAGGGTGAGATCGTTGCCGATGAGGCGCTCCGCGACGGTCAGTTCGTCGCCGGGGCAAACCGCACAGGCTGGCACTTGCAGGGCGTCGAGCACGGGCGTGACTTCACGGCGCGCTTCGCAGACATCCGGCAGTCGATCGACGGTGATAGCTGCCCGAACTGCGGCGGACGCTTGACCTTCCAGATCGCGATCGAGGTCGGCCACATCTTCAAGCTCGGCACGCGATTCTCGGCGCCGCTCGGCGCGACGTTCCTGGACGGCGACGGCGTGGAGCAGACCGTGCAGATGGGGTGTTACGGGATCGGACCTGCAAGGATCATGGCCGCAGCAGTCGAGCAGCTACATGACGAGCATGGCATCTCGTGGCCTCGCTCGATTGCACCCTACGATGCGCATGTGCTCTCGCTCCACGGCACCGCGCCCGAGGTGCTCGACGCTGCCGTCGAGGTCGCTGAGCTGCTGGCCTCGGGGAGTCTCGAGGTATTGCTGGACGACCGGGCGCAACGCCCGGGCGAGAAGTTCGCCGATGCGGATCTGCTCGGCGTGCCGATCAGGGTCACGGTCGGCAAGAAGACACTGGACGACGGGGCAGTCGACGTGCGCATCCGGGCAACCGGCGCCGATGACCGCATCCCGCGTGAAACCGTACGCACCTGGATAGAGGAGCTCTAGTGGCAAAGCGTCGCGCATACTCGGACGATGGTCTCGGACCGACGATGGAACACCTGATGACGGAGACCGGTCTCACCTACAGGGCGCTGGCCGAGAAGACGGATCTCTCCGCCGGGTACCTGAATCACATCGTCCACGGCAACCGTCCCGTCCCTTCGAACGACGTTCTCGCGCGCCTCGCCGAGGCGTTCGGCGTCAAGCCCGAGCACTTCCGGGAGTATCGCATCCGCGTGATCACCGACAAGCTCGAGCAGATGCCTGAGCTCGTCGACCGGCTGTACAAGAAGCTGAACGGTTTCGCCTAGGCGAAACCGTTAGCCGGAGCATCAGCCCTTGGGCCTCGTGATCACCGCGTCGTCTGCCGGGAAGTAGATCGACTCGTGGTCGTCCTCCCACCGGACACGGAAGTGCTCATGGCCCGCCTCGCCCAGCACCTCGAGGATCTCTGCGTTGCGCGGCGCGTCCCCGACCACGTGACCCGTGATCTGGATCAGATCGCCCACCTCGGCGGGCAGTCCGTGAACCGTCTTCGACATGATCGTCTCCCTTTCGGTTGTAGGCTTCATCCTTCCGGTGCCTCCCGGGACCGACATCCGGGCATACGCGGATCCTCGCTGCGGCGTTCCCGGGAGCCCGAGCGCGCCGGGGGAGCGCGTCGGATTCCGTATCCCCGCTAGGATGACGCGGTCGCGGGGCGTGGCGCAGCCTGGTTAGCGCGCTAGTCTGGGGGACTAGAGGTCCCGAGTTCGAATCTCGGCGCCCCGACCTACGAAAGCCCTGCTCAGGCGGGGCTTTCGGGCTTTCGGTATTGGGAAAGAAGTTCGGAAGGCCAGGCGAAACTCGGTTGGGCCACAAATCATCCGGGCGACTGCGGCCGACTTCGGCTTTTCAAGCCCTGCTCGTTCGCCTGCTGTCGACTGAGGACACCTGATTCAGGCAACGGTTCGAGCAACGCGGCGCGTATACCGGAAAACTTCCTAAGGAAATCTCGTCCTGAGCCGTTAAAGGATGATTGAATTCACCGTGAGCGACGTCTGCCATGTTCGGAGCGCCATTGACTTTTTACGTCGCTCGTGTTTAGGTCGCTTTCTCGGCGAGAGCGAGTCGCGCGGCACGGGTTCGAGGCGTCTTCCTCGCTGGGCGCAGCGTCTTGCTGCATGTAGCAGGGAACCGGGAGGTGGATGGCATGATTTCCTCTATGGCGCTTCGGAGGCGCTGGTGGCTTATCGTCGCTCTTGTAGTCCAGGTCGCGTTGTTCGCGACCCTGGGGGCAGGCACGGCCTCAGCAGCTGGGCCTGCGTACGCGGTGGGTGACGTGTTCGCGGGAATCGGCAGCGGCCAGGTGAAGCAGTTCAGCGGCACGGGCACGTTGTTGAACACGCTCAACGGCGAGCCTGCTACGTTCAACACGGGTATGGCGTTCGATGGAGCCGGGAATCTCTACTCGACCGGCTTCGACGGGAGTATCAGCAAGTACGACAACTCGGGAACTTTCCTGGGCACGTTCGGCTCCGGATTCTCTAACCCGGAATCGATCGTGCTTGATGCCGCTGGCAACTTCTACATCGGGCAGGCCGGGGCTGGGGTTGTCCTCAAGCTCGATGCGACGGGCGCGTTGCTCACTACCTTCACGCTCGCGACCGAGAGCCGGGGAACTGACTGGATCGACCTTGCGGCCGACCAGTGCACGCTGTTCTACACGTCCGAGGGCGACCTGGTAAAGCGGTTCGACGTTTGCACGAATACGCAGTTGGCCGATTTCGCCACGCTCCCCAGCGGTGAGGCGTACGCGCTTCGGATTCGGCCCAATGGCGACGTGCTCGTGGCAGCGACCGGGTTCGTCTATCGGCTCGATTCGACGGGTGCGCTCGCGCAGACCTACACGCTCACGGGCTCCTCGCTCCTCTTCGCATTGAACCTCGATCCGGATGGAACCTCTTTCTGGACCGGTGACCTTTCCTCGGGCGAGATCTACAAGGTCGATATCGCGAGCGGCACGATTCTCCAGCAGTTCAATGCCGTATACAACTCCGCCCTGGGCGGCCTCGCGGTCTTCGGCGAGATCACGGCGGCGCGTTCGACTCAGGTCAGCTACACAGGCCCTGCTTCGGTGCAGTACAGCGACGCGGTGACGCTTTCCGGTCATCTGCAGACGAGCACCGGGACTGCCCTGTCCGGCTACCAACTCGACTTCACGCTCGGGCTGCAGACCACGTCGGGTACGCCGACAGATGCGAGCGGGAATGTCTCCGCCGCGCCGCTCACGGTTACCCAGCAAGCGGGATCGCCGGGTGTGACCGTGGACTTCGCGGGAGACGTGGCAAACAACCTCGTCGCGGCGACGACGACGGCTGCTTTCACGATCGCGAAGGAGAACTGCACGCTCGCCTATACAGGTAATACGCTTGTGAACGCGGCGAATATGACGACCTTGTCGGCCCAGTTCGGCGAACCCTCGCCCGATACGTCGTTCGGCGACTGGTCGGGGAAGACGATCACGTTCACGGTCACCGACGCATCCCTCGCTGTCCAGACGTTCACTGCAGTGACGAACGTCGCTGGTGTCGCGAGCACGACGGTGGCGCTCGGTCCGAACGTGTACGGCGTCGGCGTGTCCTTTGCCACGGACGCCTACTACCTGGCCTGTGGATCCGCGCTCGACACGTTGGTCACCGTGCAGGACGCCCGGGCGAAGATCACGGGCGGCGGATGGATCAGCCAGGGAACCGGTAACACGAACTTCGGGTTCAACGTGATCCGGGATGTGACCGGTCTCAAAGGTCAGCTGCAGGTGCGTTCCAAGGGCGGTAAAGACCGCTTCCACAGCACATCCGTGCTGACGCTCAACACGAGTGGTAACTCCGGGACGTGGACGGGCACCGGACGTTGGAACAACGTGACCGGCTACACGTTCACGGTCTCGGTCGTCGACAACGGCACGAGCGGCAAGAAGGGCGACACGATCTCGATCGTGATCAAGAGCCCGACCAACGTGACGGTATTTACGACCAGCGGAGCGTTACCGCTCAAGGGCGGCAACATCGTCGTCCACTGAGGGACTCAGCGAAGGGGGCGGCCCGAGCGGGGCCGCCCCCTCCATCCCCGCGAGCGGCTGACGGCACCTTGTTGTCAGGAACTAGTACACGTCCTATCGAACGCATCGTCGCCCCACACGCCGTCCTACGGACGCTGCGGCATGGCACCTGACCACCGCCGGCCGCGCGGGCTCCGTGACGTCCAAGAGAGCCCGTCTCGTGGCGAGCTCGACCGCATGTCCTGACCCTGAGAGGACGACGGGAGCGTTAGCGGCGGGACGGGCCGAGCGGGAGGATCGTCCTGCCGTACTGGTCGTTCCAGATCTGCGCCGTAGCCGTGTAGACCGCGAGGAGGCCCGTCAGGATGCCCTCCCAGCCGGCGATCTCGCCGATCGTGTCGCTCCCCGTCCAGTCGCGGATCGCCAACAACACGAACAGGATCGTCAGCGCCGCGAACACCGCCTGCAGAGCGCGGGTCGTGCGCAGCGATCCGACGAACATGATCGCCGTGAACCGGCGTTATGGATGTTGAGCAGGATCGTCGTCAGTCCGAAGCCCATCAGCCCGAGCGGCGCGGGGTTCGCGGTCGAGTCATGAATCGTGATCTCCG
>JAYTJO010000541.1:0-3482 GCA_043730975.1 Thermoleophilia bacterium
CGTACGCTCGGGCACTCTCTGATTGGATAGAGGCACACACCCGCATGAAGGAGATCTGACGGTGGCAACGGTCGAGGAACCACGGACGTTCATTCGTCCCGACGGCAAGGAGAAGGTGACGGGTACGGGCCGCTACACGGCCGACCTCGTGCTCGCAGGAGAGCTCGTGGCGAAGTTCCGCTACGCCGACCACACGCACGCCCGGATCACCCGGATCGACACGACGAAGGCGCGCGCCCTGCCCGGCGTGATCGCGGTCGTCACCCATGAAGACGTACCCGATGTGCTCTATGGCGGCATGGTGCAGGATCGCCGGCTCTTCGCGAAGGACACCGTTCGCTTCGAGGGGGATATCGTCGCCGGCGTTGCTGCGACGACCGCCGAGATCGCCGAGCAGGCTGCGGCGCTGATCGAGGTCGACTACGAGCCGCTCCCCGTCGTGACCGACTTCGAGGCGGCGCTCGCCGACGATGCGACGCTCGTCCACCCCACGTGGGAGAGCTACGAAGGCGATGAGGCGCTCGGCCGCCACGACAACACGCTCGGGTACTCGACGATCGTCAAGGGGGACGCCGATGCCGCACTCGCGAGCGCTGACGTCGTCGTGAAGGGACGCTACGTCACCGACCCGGTGCAGGGCGTGCCGATCGAGCCGCGCGCCGTGATCGCGCAGTGGCAGGGCGACAAGCTCACGGTCTGGACCTCGACGCAGGTGCCGTACGCCGCCCGCGCCGGCGTCGCGACCACGCTCCAGATCCCCGAGTCGAACGTGCGGATCGTCGTGCCGCTCCTCGGCGGAGGCTTCGGTGCCAAGTGTGACTTCCATTTCGAAGGCCACGTCGCGGCCCTCGCGAAGGCAGCCCGCCGCCCGGTGAAGCTCGTCTTCTCGCGGCGCGAAGAGTTCTTTGCCGTCGGTCACCGCCGCGAAGGGATGGTGCTCGAGTTCGAGTCCGGTGCCCGTGCCGACGGGACGCTCGTTGCTCGCAAGGTGCGGCTCGTGCTCGACAAGGGGGCCTACTGTGGCGAGGGTGGCTTCTTCGCGCAGATGGCAGCGATGCATGCGCTCGGGCCGTACGAGCTCGAGAACGTCCACATCGAATCGTCGCTCGTCTACTCCAACAATCAGCCGTCATCCTCGATCCGCGCCCCGACGGCACCGCAGGTGTGCTGGGCGCTCGAGCAGCACATGGACGAGCTGGCGGCAGCGCTCGGGATGGATCCGGTCGACCTCCGCCGCAAGACGCTGATCGAGACCGGCTCCGTCACCGCGACGGGCCAGGTGCTCGAAGGGATCGCCATGAAGGAGACGCTCGAGAAGGCGGTCGAGCTGATCGGCTACGGGCAGGAGCTTCCCGAGGACGAGGCGATCGGCGTCGCCGTCGGCTGGTGGCCGTGCTTCGCATCGAAGAGCGGCGCCTACGTCAAGCTCAACCCCGACGGCAGCGGCACGATCATCACGGGCGCCCAGGAGAACGGCACCGGCTCGGTGATGGCGATGCCGACGTACGTGGCGGCCGAGCTCGGCATGCAGCCGGAAGACTTCTCGATGCTCTACCAGGACACGGACGCAGCCCCGTACGACATGGGCTCCTGCGGCTCCCAGACGACGTTCAATAGCGGCCGAGCAGTGATCGCTGCCGCCGTCGACCTGCGCGACCAGCTGCTCGACGCCGCCGCGGAGAAGCTCGAAGCGTCTCGCGACGACCTCGAGCTCACGGGCGGTTCGATCCTCGTCAAGGGATCGCCCGACAAGTCGGTGACGATCGCGGAGCTCGCCGGGGAAGGGACGTTTCACGGCAAGAGCGAGGATGTCGTCCCGGACAGCCCCGAGGCTCCGGCCGAGGGATGCGTCGGGAGGCTCGGGCTCGAGTCGTTCCACGCGCCACAGCTCATCGCCCACGCAGTTCGCGTGCGGGTCGATCGCGGGACGGGCGTCGCCCGGGTGCTCGAGGTCGCGGCCGCGCACGACTGCGGCAAGATCCTCAACAAGATCGGCGCCGACGGGCAGGTCTACGGCGGCGTCGTGATGGGCATCGGCCAGGCCCTCTCGGAGGGCACGCAACTCGACGCCGAGGGGCGTCATCGGAACGCGCACCTGACGGACTACAAGCTCGTCACGGCCTCCGACGCGCCGAAGATCGACGTGGCGTGGATCGAGACCGACACGCCGGGCGCCGGGCCGAAGGGCTCGAAAGGTGTCGGCGAGCCACCCTGTGTGCCGACTGCGGGCGCGGTCGCGAATGCGATCGCCAAGGTGATCGGGGCGCGCGTGCACAAGCTACCGATGACACCCGAGCGGGTCTGGGAGGCGGGAGCATGAGCGTGCAGACATTCACCACAGCGGCAACCGTCGAGGATGCCGTCGCCGCCCTCGCGGCGGGCGCTCGTCCGGTTGCGGGCGGCACCGACCTGGTCGTCGGCGCCCGCGCTGGCAAATCGACGATGCCGGAGAGCGTCGTCGCAATCCATCGCGTTGCCGAACTGCGCGGCGTCGCGTCTCTCGCCGACGGCGGCCTCCGGCTCGGAGCGCTTGCAAGCCACACGGAGATGGCGGTAAGCCACGACGTGCGCACGCGCTTCACCGCGCTCAGCGATGCCTGCGCGATCGTCGGCTCGCACGCAACCCGCGCGCAGGGCACCGTGGGCGGCAACCTCATGAACGCCTCGCCCGCGATGGAGACGGGCGGGCCGCTCGTTTGCTTCGGCGCCACCGTGACACTCCGCTCGCCGTCGGGCACCCGCTCCGTCGCGGTCGAGGATCTGTGGACGGGGCCGGGCAAGACGACGGCTGCGGCCGACGAGCTTCTCGTCGGCGTCGAGATTCCGGCGCCTGCGGCGGGAACCGGCAGCGCATACCTGCGGCTCGAGTACCGGCGTCAGATGGAGATCGCCGTCGTCGGCGCGACGGCCGTTGTGACAGTTGCCGACGGGGTCGTCACGGATGCACGAGTGGCAATGACGGCGCTCTCCGCCACGATCAGACGCGTTCCCGAAGCGGAGGCAGCGCTCGTCGGGAGCGACGGAGGCAGTGCGGCAATCGAGAGCGCCGGCGCGGCAGTGGCCGCAGCAGCAACCCCGATCTCCGACGTTCGCGGATCGGCCGACTACCGGCGCGCCATGGCGGCAGTGATCGCCCGGCGCGCGATCGATCAAGCGCTTTCACGCGCACGAGGGGAGAACGCATGAAGGTCGCAACGACACTCACCGTGAACGGAATCTCGTACCCGGTCGATCTCGATCCGGGGACGAGCCTCCTGACCGCCGTCCGTGACGTCGTCGGACTGACCGGCTCGAAGGAGGGCTGCGACGACTCCGAGTGCGGCGCCTGCATGATGCTGCTCGACGGCCAACCCGTGAACGCGTGCTCGTACCTCGCGCTCCAGGCCGAGGGCAGCGAGATCACGACGGTGGAAGGCCTCGCAGACGGCGACACGCTAGCGCCGCTACAGGCTGCGTTCCTGGATCTCGGCGGCGTTCAGTGC
>JAYTJO010000542.1:0-2114 GCA_043730975.1 Thermoleophilia bacterium
GCGGCAGACTCGGCGGCAGACTCGGCGGACGCCTCGGCAGCGAGGGCCGTTTCTGCGGCCTCCTCTTCCTCGGTCAGGCCACGCGGGCTCGAGCAGTTCGCAATAACGGTCTGCGCGCCATCGAGGAATGTCACCCCGGCGACCGCCGCGACGTCCTGGAGGCGAAGGCTCTCGCCGAGCTCGAGCTCGCTGAGGTCGACCTCGATGTGCTCCGGAATCGCTGACGGCAGGGCCTCGACGTGCAATTCGCGTGCAACCTGCGTCACGACACCGCCGACCTTGGCACCAGGCGCCTCTCCCATGAGCTGAACGGCGACCGTTGCCTGGATCGGCTGGTCGAGCCTGACCTCGTGGAAATCGACGTGCGTGATCGTCCCACGCACGGGATGCTGCTGATAGTCCTTGAGCACCGCATGGTGCGGCGTCTTCGCACCCTCGATCACAACGTCGACAATTGCGTGAAGTCCCGAGGGGCCCGTGAGAGCGATTCGCAACTCGCGCTCGCCAACGACGAAGGCCTTGTTCGCCTTGCCGTACAGGACGCCGGGGATCAATCCCTGACGCCGCAGGCGCTTCGTATTGCGGGTGCCGAGCTGGTCGGCGCCGCGCTCCTGAACCTCGAGTGTGATTCTGTCTCCGGACACGGCGGCGAAGTGTAGCGCATGCCTCACGCCGGACTCGACTGACCGGTCGTGTCCGTTGAAGCGGCCGGGCCGGCAGCAACCGCGCACCTCTCAGGGGAGGAAAGGTGCGGACGCCGTACCCGACCCGGCCAGAGTCTCGTTTCGCCAGCAGGGCGATTCTCCCTCCCGACGAGATCGCAGTCAGGACTCGCCAGGAACTGCCGATAAGAGATGTGGGCCGGCGGCACTCTCAGGGGGTGCCGCCGGACTTCCACGTCCGGCCGTGCCTCTTGCGGCCAGGCCGCCGGAGCCGAGCCGAGCTAGAACAACTGGTTCTCGCCAGCGAAGATCGCCGACACCGAATCGTCCGCAAAGACGTTCGAGATCGTCTCGGCAAGGATCCCGGCGATCGAGAGCACCTGGACGTTTGCGGGACGGGCGAGAGGATCGAGCGGAACGGTGTCCGTGACAACGAGCTTGTGGATCTCACTCCCTGCGATCCGCTCGAGGGCGGGACCGTTGAACAGGCCGTGGGTCGCACAGGCATACACCTTGGTCGCGCCGGCTTCCTTCAACGCCGCCGCGCCCGCAACGAGCGTCCCGGCCGTGTCGACGATGTCGTCGATGATCACGGCCACCTTTCCATCGACGTCGCCGATGACGGTCGTGACCTTCGCCTCGTTGTGGGCGGGCCTCACCTTGTTGAGAATGACCAGGTCGCCGGCGACCATCTCGGCGAACTTGCCGGCGATCTTGGCGTGACCCGTATCGGGCGAGACGACCGCGATCTTCTCTCCCAGGTTCAGGTCGCGGACATACTGGGCGAACATCGGCACCGCAGTCATGTGATCGACGGGGATATCGAAGAAGCCCTGAACCTGACCGGCGTGAAGGTCCATCGTGAGCACACGGTCGGCACCCGCCGTCTGGAGCAAGTCGGCGACGAGCTTTGCAGCGATCGGCTCACGGGGGCGTGACTTCTTGTCCTGGCGTACATAGAAATACCATGGGATCACGGCTGTGATCCGCTTCGCCGACGCAAGCTTCGCAGCGTTGATCATGATCAGGAGCTCCATCAGATGCTGGTCGACCGGCATCGATCCCGTCTGGACGATGAAGAGGTCAGCCCCGCGGATCGAGTCCTCGTAACGGCAGTAGGTCTCGCCGCTCGCGAAGGTCTTCAACGTCATCTCACCGAGGTCGCAGCCGATCTTGTCGCCGATGTCCTCGGCCAACGTGGGATGAGAGCGACCGGAGACGACCATCAGTCTCTTGCTCGACGTCAGGCCGATCGTGCGAGAAACCACCGGGGCAACCCCTGGCCCGTGGGGCGCACCGAGCCCCGGAAGCGTCTGCTCAACTGTCCCGCTTTCCACCCCGACCCTCCTTGATCGTCTGCCTCGGCGGGAACCCGACGAGGGCGTTATCCGGGACATCCTCGGAGACGACGGTGCCAGCCGCTGTCCAGGCGTCGTCTCCCACT
The DNA here is from genome assembly GCA_043730975.1 of Thermoleophilia bacterium. Classification (GTDB taxonomy): domain Bacteria; phylum Actinomycetota; class Thermoleophilia; order Gaiellales; family Gaiellaceae; genus Gaiella. Next base: position 2,107 of record JAYTJO010000542.1, read on the forward strand.
GTCACGGG
>JAYTJO010000543.1:0-9903 GCA_043730975.1 Thermoleophilia bacterium
CGGTGCGGCGGTGGGCACAATCGAGGAGATCGGTATCGGGATGCTCGGCTACGCGTTCATGGGCAAGGCCCACTCGAACGCGTTCCGCAAGATCGCCTACATGACATGGCCGCCGCCCCTGATGCCGAAACTCGTGGCGATTGCAGGCCGAGACGAGACGGCGGTCGCCGGGGCCGCGGAGCGGTACGGCTACGAGCGCTGGACGACCGACTGGCGCGACATCGTCAGCGACCCGTCGATCGGGCTCTTCGACAACGGTGGCCCGAACTCGCTCCACGCCGAGCCGACGATCGCAGCAGCGGAGGCAGGCAAGCACGTCCTCTGCGAGAAGCCGCTCGGACGCGACGCCGACGAGAGCTACGACATCTGGCAGCGCGTCGCTGCCACCGGCGTGAAGCACCTCTGCGCCTTCAACTATCGCTTCGTCCCGGCCGTGCGTCTTGCGCGCGAGATGATCGACGCCGGCGAGCTCGGCGAGATCAGGCACTTCAGAGGCCGCTACCTGCAGGACTGGGGCGACGATCCGTCGCTCGACACCTGGCGTTTCGACGCCACCGCCGCCGGATCCGGCGCGCTCGGCGACCTCGGCGCGCACGTCATCGACCTGGCGCGTTTCCTCGTCGGCGAGATCTCAACGGTCTCGGCGCTCGTGCAGACGTTCCTCCCCGGACGCGAGGTCGACGATGCGATCGAGGCAGCGGTTGCCTTCGAGAACGGCGCCGTCGGGACGATCGAGGCAACGCGGTTCGCACTCGGGCGCCGGAACGCGTTCCAGTGGGAGATCAACGGGTCGAAAGGGGCACTCGCGTTCGACATGGAGAACCTCAACGAGCTCCACGTCTTCCGCGCCGACGGCGACCGGGCACGCGGCTTCAAGAAGGTGCTCGTCTCGGAGGCCGACCACCCGTTCTGGGAGTTCTGGTGGCCGCCCGGACACATCATCGGCTGGGGCGAGACGTTCGTCCACGAGATCCACCATCTTCTCGCCGCGATCAAGAACGATACGGACGTAGCGCCCTACGGCGCAACGTTCGAGGACGGTTATCGCGCAGCCGAGGTGTGCGACGCGATTGTTCGATCAGGCGCGAGCGGCCAGCGGGAGAGGATCAGCTACCGCTAGCGGTGTCAGGTCTCGCAATCACGCATCGCCGTTGCGTGATTGCGAGACCTAACACCAGGCGGATGCGCGATTGCGAGACCTGACACCGGTGCTACCGCAGCAACCTCAGCGCCCGGCCTTCTTCTGGCGGCGGCGCAGGACGGTATCGAGCGTGACCGCGAGAAGCAGGATGGACCCGGTGACGATGTAGATCGTGCCCTGTGTCAGGTTGAGCGTGTTGAGGCCGTTTGCGATCGTCGCGATCACAAGTGAGCCGAAGAGCGCGTCCCTCACCTCGCCACGACCACCGAAAAGGCTCACTCCACCGATCACAGCCGCCGCGATCGCGTCGATCAGAAGCGTGCCACCTCCGGCGTTGAGGTCGACGCTGCTCAGCCTGGCTGCGAGAACGATGCCGCCGAGACCGGCCATGCCGCTCGAGATCATGAAGACGATGATCCGCACCCGGGGAACGTTGATTCCCGACCGGCGAGCGGCCTCGGCGTTGCCACCCACCGCGTAGACATGGCGACCGAAGGTAGTGCGCTTGGCGACGAACGTCCAGAGCAGGAGCATCGCAACGATGAGAAGTAGGACGAACGGCACGCCACGATCCTTGTTGCAGATCGCCACCACGGTAAACGACGCCGCGACGATCCCGACAAGCTTGAGCACCACCATGACCGGACTCCGGATCGCGACGCCGTGGCGACGCCGCGACACGACGCTGGCCACAGTGCTTGCGACGTAGACGGCCGACACGGCGATCGCCATGGCCCAGCCCGCCTTCTCGGAGAAGAAGTAGTTCGCCACGTTGTTGACGGTGTTGTCCTGGATCGAGAGGACGCCCTGCGGGATCGACTTCTGAATCACGCCCTGCCAGATCTGGAAGCCAGCGAGCGTGACGACGAACGCCGGCACTCCGATCAGCGCGACGATCGAGCCCTGGAACAACCCGATCAGTGCACAGACGCCGATTGCTGCCGCGATCGCCAGAATGCCCGGAATCGCATGGGAGCTTCCAGCGAGCGTGAGTTGTGCCACAACAACTCCGGCGATCCCGCTCACGTAGCTGATCGAGAGGTCGATCTCGCCGATCAGCAGGACGAAGACGACGCCGTACGCCAGCATCGTGACGCCCGCCATCTGCGTGAGGATGTTGGTGAAGTTGCCCGGGGTAAAGAAGTTGTCGGCCTTGAGCGAGAAGAACAGCACGATGATGATCAGGCCGATGACCACCGGCCAGCTGCCGAGATTGCCGGCGCTGATGTTTGCCCTGATGCGCTGGATGAAGCCCTCCTCGGGGGGAATCCCCTGCGTCGTCGTTTCCGTGGCGGTCGTCACAGGGCCTCCTCCGGTGCCGTCATGTCGATGCCCGAAACCTTCGTCTGCACGCCGGCAGTGATTGCGCCCACTACCTCCTGCTGAGTCGTCTCCCTGCGGTGGTAGATCGCAATGTTGCGGCCAAGGCGCAGGACAGTAATCCTGTCTGCGACGGCAAAGATGTCATGGAGGTTGTGCGAAATCAGCACAACGGCGAGTCCCTGCTCGGCGAGCCGCGCGACGAGCGCGAGCACCTGTTCTGTCTGCGCGACCCCGAGCGCGGCGGTCGGCTCGTCGAGGATGACGAGGCGCGAGTTCCACATCACGGCGCGGGCGACAGCGACTGACTGCCGCTGGCCGCCGGAAAGCGTCGCCACAGGCTGTCGGATCGAGCGAATCGTCGTCACGGAGAGACCCTTCATCGTCTCGGCCGTCCGCCGCTCCATCTCCGGCTCCTTGAGCCGCTGGAAGACATCGTGAGCCTCGCGACCGAGGTACATGTTCTGGACGACGTCGAGGTTGTCACACAGCGCGAGGTCCTGGTAGACGACCTCGATCCCGAGAGCGGCCGAGTCCTTCGGGCTATTGATCGTGACCGGCTTACCATCGAAGAAGATCTGGCCACCGTCGGCGACGTGAATGCCCGAAACGCACTTGATCAGCGTCGACTTGCCGGCGCCGTTGTCGCCGACGAGCGCCATCACCTCACCGGCGCGGACATCGAAGTCGACGTCGGTGAGTGCCTGGACAGAACCGAAGTTCTTCGAGACTCCTCGGAGTTCGAGAAGTGGAGCGACGGGATCTGTGGAGGATTCAGTCATTGCGAGGCACGAGACTACGCGGGAGCCGCCCGCTGCGCGAGCGGCTCCCGCATCGTCGATGGTCGTTTATGCAGGCTTGACGCAGTACTTCGCGTACTCGCCAACGCACACTTCGCTCTTCTTCAGGTAGCCGTTGAAAAGCTGCCGGAAGTTCGCCTTCGTGATCGCAACCGGCGGGTAGATGTATGCCGCCTGCTTCGCAGAGCCGTTCTTGACGACCGTGTTGGTCTTCGGCGTCTGGCCCTTCGAGAGCGCGATCGCGAACGCCGCGGCCTTGGCCGCGAGGAGCCGGGTGTCCTTCCAGACCGTCATCGTCTGCCAACCAGAGATGATGTTCTGCACGCCCGGGCCTGTTGCATCCTGACCCGAGAGCGGGATCGGCTTGAGCCCCTTCGCCTTGAGGGCGGTGACGACCGCGTTCGCGAGGCCGTCGTTGGCCGCGGCGACAGCGTCGATCTTGTTGCTCGTCTTCGCGAGCATCTGATCGAAGATCAGGCGTGCCTTCTGGTTATCCCAACCCGGCGTGAACTGATCCGGGCCCTTGACGAAGACGCCCTTCTTGTAGAGCGGCTTCAGGATCGAGTCGTACCCGCTCTTGAAGAGAAACGCGTTCGGGTCGGTCTGGCCACCGTTGAGCTCGGCGACGACCGGCTTCTGGCTGTACTTGCCGTTCTTCTTCAGACCCGAAACGACACCGTTGCCCTGGAGCACACCGACCTTCGCTCCGTCGAACGAGACGTAGACAACGCCCTTGCTGCCGGTGACCTGGCGGTCGTACTCGATCACCTTCGCACCCTTCGCGGCGGCGGCCTTCTCGATTGCAAGTCCCGAGCCGGAGTCGAGCGGCGCGAGAATGACGACCTTCGCACCGTTCGCGAGACACTGGTCGGCCTGCGTCTTCTGCTTCTGCGCGTCGTTGTCCGCGTTGGTGATGACGTACGAGACCTTCGCAGCGTTGAACGCCTTGATGAGCGAGGGACGATCCTGCGTCTCCCAGCGGATCGACGACTTGGAGTCCGGCAACAGGACACAGAAGTCCTTGTTGGCCGAGCTGCTCGCGAACGCTGCCGTCACTGCCACGCTGACTGCGGCGAGTGCGACGACGGACACGATAAGAAACTTCTTCACGATAGTTCTCCTCCTGGAGATATTCCCAAACGGATAGCGGAGCAACACTACAAGACCACCGGGTCCCGCCTAGTGCTTCCGCCCTGAAAGTCGTGCACGACTAGATCGAGCGCGGTTGACACCTCCTTCGGCTTGCGTCCCGACGCCGACCAGTTGCCGGCCAGCCCAGCGGCTGGGCCGACAACAGACCCCTGGTCGTTGCCGAACTCTCATTGTCAGGAAACTCCTTCGCGCAGCACGCCGGGCCGCTCTGCGACAAGCCACGGCTCGGCCAGCACGGTCATCAACGTCGACGCCGCCGCGCCGCGCACGGCGGCACCCTCTCCGAATTCCGACACGAGGACCTCGCACCCCGACCACCCTGCCGAGAGGACACGCACGCCGAGCGCCTCGCGGACGTCGGCGACGAGCCACGGGGCGAGCGGGCCAAGGCACCCGCCGAGCACGACGGCGTCGACATCGAACAGATTCACGGCCGAGGCGAGACCGATGCCGAGCGCTCGGCCGGCCTCGGCGAGGCTCGCGAGTACCGCTCCGTCGCCCTGCTCGGCGCGACGCACAAGCTCTCGCGTCACGTTGCGGCCCCGGCGTTGGTCGTCCTCGCAGATGCCGGCCCGACGGGCGATCGCTTCCTGCCCGACGACTGTCTCGAGGCAACCGGTTGCACCACACTGGCAGGGCAGTCCGCCAGGGTCGACGGTGATGTGACCGAGCTCGGCTCCGAAGCCGTGCGAGCCGCGGAACAGGTCGCCACCGACGAAGATTCCCGCACCCACGCCAACCTCGGCGAACACGCAGATGAAGTTGTCGATGCCGCGCGCCACGCCCTGCCAGTGCTCGGCGAGCGCGGCAAGGTTGGCCTCGTTGTCGGCGCGGACGGGGACACCGTCGAGCCGCGAGGAGATCTCGTCGGCGACGTTGATGTCTGACCAGCCAAGGTTCGGTGCACGGAGGAGCGTCCCCGACTCTGCGGCGACGAGGCCGGGGAGCGCGACGGCGATGCCGGCAGAGATGAGACCCTGCGTCACGATCACATCTTCCGCCCCGCGTGCGAGCCGAGCGAGTCGGTTGAGCACCGGCCCGGATGCACTGCGTCGGTTGTCCGTGTGGACGTGCTTCTCGTAGCGAACATTGCCCGCGAGGTCTTCGACACAGACGGCGAGGTAATCGACGTTCACCTCGAGCCCTACCGCGACGACCCGGTCGCTCAACTCGAGCGCGAGGCCGGGACGGCCAGCGCGCCCGGAGCGCTGATCCTCACCCGTCTCGCGCAGAAGATCGAGCTCGATCAACTCGCCGACGAGGCTCGAGACGGTTCCGCGCGTCAAACCGGTGTCTGCTGCGACCCGAGCGCGGGAGCGCGGCTCGCCTCCCGCAATCTGCTGGAGCACGACGCCGAGGTTCGCGCGACGCACGGTCGTCTGGTCGGAACGCGAGGGTGCGTTACCGGCGCGCTCGAAGCTCATGCGCGCGCTCCAGAATGGGGGGATGTCAGCGGTGACGTGTTCAACCCAGCAGAACGGTTTTGTATGGACGTCGCACAAACTAAACCGTGGGGCGGCAAATGTCAAGATCCGGCTTACCCGCGAAACCCCGAAGACCGGCGCGGTTGGGGTCAGGTCTTCCACGTTCCACAACCCCCGGCGCTGTCGCAGCCATGAGCGTTGGTCGGTGTGGACCGTGGAAGACCTGACCCCATAGACCCACCGCCCCCCGGCCTCGTAGACTGCGGCGCGTGATCGCCGACGCCCACCTCGACCTGCTCCTCGAGCTCGGCTACCGCGAGCTCCGCTTCGGTGAGACCACCACGTTCGCCCGCACCTGGCTGCCGCTTCTCGAGGCCGGCGGCGTCGGGCTACAGGTGTGCCCCGTCTTCGTCGAGCTCGAGCGCCAGCCCGAGGGAACGCTTCGCGAGGCACTCGGCCAGGCGACGTGCCTGATCCGCGCCGTCCGCGAGTCGAGCGACCGGGTGGTGCAGGTCCGCACGGCCGCCGATCTCGACGTGGTCGAGCGGAGCGAGAAGATCGGCCTGATGCTCTCGCTCGAAGGTGTCGAGCAGTTCGGCTACGAGCTCTGGCCGGCCGAGACGTTCTGGGAACTCGGCGTCCGCATGGCCGGGCTGACGTGGAACCGGCGCAACCCCTACTCGGACGGCGCCGCCGAGGACGGTGGGCTCTCCCGCCTCGGACGCACCCTCGTCGACAGGTTCGTCGAGCTCGGCGTGATCCTTGACCTGGCTCATGCGTCGCCCGGCGCGTTCGCCGAGATCATCTCACGGGCGAACGGCGCTCCGGTGATCTGCTCTCACGCCGCCTGCCGCGCGGTCAACGACCATCCCCGCAATCTCACAGACGACCAGCTCCGGTCACTCGCAGATGCCGATGGGGTCTTCGGCCTGATGTTGCATCCGCTTGCGATTGGACACGAGGCGCGAACACTCGATCGAGTCGTCGACCACCTGGAGCATGCGGTCGGCGTGATCGGCGCTGACCGCGTCTGTCTCGGCGGCGACTTCACGACGCGCCTCAGCCAGGTGTTGCCCCCCATGCCGGAGCCCGCGGACGGCTTGATGCCAAAGGGCCTCGAGCCGGGAGCGGGCATCGAGGGACTGAAGGGGCCGGAGGACTACCCTGCCTTACTTGCGGCAATGAGCGCTCGCGGGTGGAGTGACGCCGACGTGGCCGCAGTCAGCTGCGACAATCTCCTCGCGTTCCTCCGGCGCTCCCTGCCGTCGCCGTAGGAGCGAGACCTGGCCCGGCGCGCAGGCGGGACAGGTCTCGCCCCTACAGCGCAGCGCCTCCGTCGGCCAGCAGCGTGGCGCCGTTGATATATGCCGCCTCGTCCGACAGGAGCCAGGCGACGAGCGCGGCGATCTCCTCGGGTCGGCCGAGGCGACCGGCCGGAATGTCGCTCGCGAGTTCCTCGATGCGCTCGCCGGCGAGCTCTCGCACCGTCTCGCCGTCGATCGTGCCGGGCGCGACGGCGTTCACCGTCACCCCGTGCGGAGCAAGCGCGGCCGCGGCACGTCGTGTGAGCGCAAGAAGGCCGGCCTTCGACGTCGCGTAGTGCGTTCCCGTGACGCCACGCCCGCGGAACGCCGAGTCCGAAGCGATGTTGACGACTCGCCCGTCGCCGCGCTCTCGGAGCAGCGGGCCGACGACGCGGATGCCGAGGAACGGGCCTCGGAGGTTCGTTGCGAGCACGTCATCCCACTCCTCCGGGGTGATCTCGAAGAGATCGCGGATGTCCGTGCGCGCCGCCGCGTTGACGAGCGCAGCAAGGTCGCCCGCCTCCCTGGCAATCCCAACCGCATGATCCCAGGCAGCAGGATCACGAACGTCGAGCACGACAGGCACTGCGTCACGCCCGAGCTCCGCCGCGAGCAGGGTGACGGCGTCGGCGTCGATATCGGCGAGCACGAGCGCCCAACCGTCGGCGTAGAGTCGGCGAGCCACTGCGGCACCGATACCGCGGCCCGCGCCGGTGACGATCGCCACTTTCATTGAACGCCCCCGAGCAGGCTCGCGCCGATGGCGCCGCCGAGGTCACCGAGCTGTGCGAGACGGTAGACAGGGTGGTCACGGAAGAACGTGTGGCTGCGGGCTGCAGCCTCGATCCGTGCAAGCCAATTGGGCCCGAGGCGCTCGCCGAGCCCGCCGCCGATGATGACCGCCTCGACGTCGAGCAGCGTCACCGCCGAGCCGATTCCGACGCCGAGGGCCTCGACGGCCCCCAGAATGAGCTCCTCGGCCACCTCGTCGCCAGCCTGGAGGGCACGCAGCCAGACGCCGCTCGTGAGCCGATCTCGCCCGCGCTTCTCCATCAGCTCGAAGAGGATGGTGGGACGGTCCTTCGCAAGCTCACGTGCCCGTTCCTCGAGCGCTCCGCGGCCCGCGTACGCCTCGACACATCCGTCGAGACCGCAATTACACCGGCGCCCACCGGGCCTGGAACAGACGTGCCCGATCTCGCCGGCAGAGCCGCGCCCGTGAAGCGGTCGACCATCCATCACGATTCCCCCACCGACACCGGTGCCCCAGAAGACACCGAGGAACGAGTCGAAACCGCGGCCGGCGCCGAACCGGCGCTCGGCTTCGACGGCGACGTTCACGTCGTTGCCGATCGCCACTGGGCGCCCGATCTCCTCGGCGAGCGCCGGGCCGAGTGGGAAGGGCGCATCCCACCCATCGATGTTCGTAGCCTGGATGACGGTGCCCGTCTCGGCGTCGATCTCGCCGGGCGCGCCGACCCCCACCGCAGCGAGGCCCATCGGCTCGACGCCGGCGTCACCGAGGGCGGCGCGGAGGGTTTCCGCGAGCTCGAAGACGACCGCCTCGGGGCCGCCGCGCTGCGGCGTTTCGCGCCGCGCCTTTCCGAGGACTTTCGCCTCGCCGTCCGTCACGACAGCCTGGATCTTGGTTCCTCCGAGGTCGAGGCCGCCCCTCATCTTCGTCACGGCAGCCACCGCACGACCTCGTCGATGGGCCGTCGGTTTGCCCGTTGGCTCCACTCCTCCGCAGTGCGTACGTTCGGGTCACGCGGCTTCGTGGGGTAGCCGAAGGAGAGCACGATCACGGGTGTCTCGTCCTCGGTCGCGTCGAGCGAGCGGCGGGCGAGGTCAATGTCCGAGATCCCGTTCGGGCACGAAGCGACGCCCTCGGCCCAGGCGGCGAGAAGCATGCTCTGCGCGGCGCGACCAGCGTCGAAGAGAACAGGCCCTTTACCGGACACGAGGATCGCGACGACGAGACCCGCCGTCAGCACGTTCTCGGAAACAAAGACGGCCTCGGCGAGTTCCTCGATCCGCGGGCGCCCCTCCGGCACGACGAAGATCCAAGGCTGCCCGTTCCGCGACGATCCGGAGAGGCGCCCCGCATCGAGCAGCCGGAGCACGAGCTCCGGAGAAAGCGGCTCGGGGAGCGTCCGGCGCTCGTCGCGACGGCTGGCGATCGCGAGCAGCGTGTCCACCGTTTCAGACTACCGGCTGAAACGGTAGACGCTTGGCCGCCCTGCGCGCAGAGGCTTGATGCGTACTAATGCGCATCAAGCCTCTTGGACCCGACACGTTCCCGGTGGACGTAAGCTTGGCTGATGGCGCAACCGGCCGACCAGGAGACAGTGAGCCTGCTGCGCTGGCTCCGCCGGCAGCTGCGTCAACCGACGCCCGAGCGTGAGCGACTCGAGGCCGCAGTCGCACACGACGACCCGGCCGAGGCGCGTCGGCTACTCGCGCGCTATCCCTTCGGAGAGGCACAGCGACGGCACGTCGAGGGACTCATCGACCGCTGGGAGGCTAGCCGTGGCACGCGCTGAGAACGAGGCGCTCGTGCGGCGGATCTTCGCAGCGTTCGCCGAGAAACGTGGGTTCGCTCTCCGCGATGCATTCGCCGACGAGGCGACCTGGACGGTGCCGGGCAGCGGCACGATGGCGGGAACGTTCCACGGTCGCGAGGAGATCTTCGGCTTTCTCGGCCGGCTCCCAAAGGAGACGAACGGGACGTACTCGTCGGCACTGATCGACGTTCTGGCTTC
>JAYTJO010000544.1:0-1894 GCA_043730975.1 Thermoleophilia bacterium
CTCGTCGGGGAAGATCCGTGACCCGGACTCCTTGTGCGTGAAGTCGAGGACGACGCCGTCGCCGTAGCAGTACTCGAGCGGGATCCCTTCGACACCGGGCGCGTCCGGCCCACGGAGGTGCTTGACGGCGTCGACATGCGTCCCGACATGGTCGTTCTGAGAGATCATGTAGCTCGCCGTCAGCCAGGTCGCTCCGTGCTCGGCCGCGCCGATCCGCTCCGCGAACTCCTCCCACGTCTCGTGGATACGCATGTCCGGCGGCGGCACCCGAGGGAACGTGAGCATGCCGGGATGGACGGGCATCGACAGATCGACCAGACGACTCATAGGGACTCCTCGTCGAGGATTGTGCGGAGGACGTCGAAGTGCCGACGCATCGCGGCCGCGGCAGCCTCAGGATCCTTCGCGCGGATGGCGGCGAGTATCGGCTCGTGGATTGCAACGATCTCCTCGAGACCAATGCCCGCCCGGAGGGATGTGATCATCGTCCTGCCCTCGACACGGAGGGAGAGCCAGACGTCGCACAGAATCGAGTTCCCTGATGCCTCGACGATGGTGCGATGGAACTCGACATCGGAGCTCACCTGCTCGTGCCGATCGCCCTCCGCGGCAGCCTTCTCCATCGCACCGAGATGCCGCTCGAGCTCCTCGACATCGCCATCGAGCTGCACGGTGGCAGCCCGCACCGCGACCTCCTCGATGGCCGACCGGACCGGAAAGATCTCGACCATCTCAGCACGCGAGACGGCCCGTACGCGAGCTCCTCGAAAAGGCTCCGACTCGACGAACCGTAGAACCTCGAGCTCACGTAGTGCCTCCCGCACCGGCACCTGGCTCGTCTCGAACTCCTTCGCCAGCCGGGTTTCGACGAGCCGCTCCCCCGGCTCGTAGACACCCGTCAGGATGCGCTCGAGGATCATCTCCTTGATGTGCTCTCTGAGGAGGAGGCGCGTTGCCCTCATGTGGCCTCTGGAGCTCGTTCGAGCACGTCGACCACACCCGTTGCTCCGTTGACTCTGATCCTGTCACCCGTCGCGATCAGCTTCGTCGCAACGGACGTGCCGACGACAGCGGGGAGGCCGAACTCACGGGCCACGACCGCCGGATGAGATGCGACGCCCCCCGCGTCGGTGACGAGCCCGCCGATCCGCGTGAACAACACGACCCAGGCCGGGTTCGTCATCTGACAGACGAGAATCTCGCCATCCCGCACCTGGTCGAACTCGTCCACCGACCGGACGAGCCGCGCCGTCCCCTCGACTGCGCCCGGCGACCCTGCAAGCCCATGGATCGCGTCCGACATCTCTGTGGGCTTGCGGTGGAACTTCTCGGGGAAGCCCCAGAGCGTGTAGTACGGGAATGCGAGCTGTGAATCGGTTGCGGTGCCGATCCACTCCGGCGGTCGAACGCCAAAGCTCCGCTCACGCTCGTCCCGCCGATCGCCCACGAGCGTCTTCGCGTCGAATGCATCGGGATTCCCGACAAGCGTTCGCAGCTCGTTGTAGCGCAGGAACATCACGCCCTCGGGATCGTCGAGACGATCCGTCGTAACGAGTGCACGACCGATCGCGACGAGGACGAGACGAACATAGGCGTTGGTGCCCTGATCGATGTAGAAGTGGTGATCAGGCGTAAGCGGGTTCATCCGGAGCGAGAGGTCGAGGGCACGCTCGAGCTGCTCGCGCGCCTCACCCGTCGGGACACCGTCCAGAAGCTCGCCCTTGGCCGCCTCGAGGTCATCCGCCACGGCCGCAAGGGTCGACGGGAAATCGTAGTCCGTTGCGAGGTAGGCGCGAATGGTCTCGATGATGGGCGCCGGGTTCTCGCGCCACGTCGGATAGACGAACTCGTGCGACCAGATCGCCTTGTTCCCGAACTCCTTGCGATGCGGATC
>JAYTJO010000545.1:0-3671 GCA_043730975.1 Thermoleophilia bacterium
CGTGGCGCTGTACGAGCACAGCGTCTTCGTGCAGGGGGTGATCTGGTCGATCAACTCGTTCGACCAGTGGGGCGTCGAGCTCGGCAAGGTGCTCGCGCAGCGGATCGTGCCGGAGCTCGAATCGGCCGACGAGCCGGAGCTCACACACGACGCGTCGACGAACGCGCTGATCCGGCGCTATCGAGAACAACGCAATCGGTGACAGGCTCGTGTGGGTGCGAAGCGCCGCCCGGCCCACCGCCCGTCAGGGCTCCCGAAAAATCGCGTGACCGCCGATCCGCCGCCAGCGGATTCCGGGGCTGCCGTCGATTGTCGCCCACTCGAACGTCGCACGGCCATCAGGCCCGGCGAACGACCACGTCATCTCCCAGATCCCCGGTGCGCCTTCGACACTCTTGATCCGCAGCCGCTTGGGCCAGGGTGCATCAGGCGCTGCGACCCGGCTCTCCGCAGCAGGGATGAACGCGGCCACGGCCGCCCGGAACAGCTTCTGCTCGTCCTTCCCCAGGCGACGGTAGTCGCCATCGAAGCGCGCGGTGGTCTCGAACTTCAACTGCGTTCGGCGAGCTCATCGAGGTGCGCGAGGAGCGCATCGCCGTCATCGTGAACGGTGACCGCTTTCCGCGCAACGTCCGCATCGGCTTCGGCCTCCATCTGCTGCCAGCGCTTGGTCCAGAACCAGCCCTGTGAGGCAGGCACAGTGATGACGGGGTGCAGCTCGATCGTCCCGTCCTCTCGCTCGATGACCTCGACCTGATCGCCTGGCTCGAGCCCGACGCGACGCCGAATTGCGGCAGGAAGAGCGAGAACACCCCGCGCCTGGATCGTCACAACCTCACGCACTCCCTTCATAGTGGCAGCATAACTGAATAGCCGTATTACTGCAACACGGTCAACGCCCTGGCAGCCACCGCTGTACCAGCCTGACCCGGCGTGCGGGTCGGCCGGTTCGATCCTCCGTTCGGTCGGCGCTCGCGACGACGCCTGCGATCGTGCGCGTCGCGACGAACCGCAGCGGCTCGGGCTCCCAGCGGCGGCTCGTGTGACCGACCCATGGCAACCCGGTCAGCTCGCTCTCGGTGCCGGTGATCAGATCGGCGAGCGTGCGCCCCGCCAGGCTCGAAGCCACGACCCCGTGGCCCGAGTAGCCTCCCGCGTGCGCGAGTCCCGTCGACCGGTCGAAGTCGATGCCCATGCTCCAGTCGCGCGGAGCTGCAAAGAAGCAGCCCCAGCGATGGCTGATCGCGGCGTCGGCTGCGGCGGGGAAGAGGCTGCGCAGCGCCCGCTCGAGTCGGGCGTGGATCCTCGATTGCACCTCGTCGGCCTCGCGGATCGCCCCACCACGTCGGTAGGTAAGCCCGCGTCCACCGAGTGCGATCCTTCCATCCGACGTCCGCTGGGCGTAGACGAACTGGTACCGCTGATCGGCTACGGGCGCGCATCCCGCCCAGCCGATTTCGTCCCAGGCCTCCGCAGAGAGAGGCTCGGTCGCGAGCATGTGGGAGGCGATGGGAAGATAGGTGCGGCTCTCGCCGGCAAACCTCGTGGTGAACGCTTCCGTCGCCCGGACGACGATCTCGCTCCACAGCGATCCACTCGGGCACGTCACACGCCGCGGAGCGATGGACACGGCGGGGGACCGTTCGTAGATGACGACTCCACGTCTCTCGCACGCCTCGGCGAGCCCTCGTGCCAGGCCGGCCGGATCCGCACGCGCGCAGTGCGGCGTGTACGTGCCGCCGAGAACGCCCGCGATCCTCACCTCCTCGGCGATCTCCGCCGCGGACACGAACAGCATGTCTTCTGCCGTGTAGCCGCGAGCACGCTTGCCCTCGAGTCCGGTTCTTGTGCGCTCGAGTTGGGGCGCGCTCGTCGCGACGCGGTAGGCACCGCTCTTGATCCAGCCGCAGTCGATCGCCTCCCGCGCGACGACCGCGCCCATCCAGTCGATGCCGTCGATCATGGCCCGCTCGGCCCGCACGATCCCGCCCTTCCCCTGCGCCCTCTCGTAGACGCGCGCCTCGCCGGCGATGCCCGCCGAGACGAATCCTCCGTTGCGACCCGAAGCCCCATAACCGACCGTCTCGGCCTCGACAATCGCGATCCGGATGCCGGGATCCGCGAGCGTCAGCGCGTATGCCGTCCAGAGCCCGGTGTAGCCGGCCCCGACGATCGCTACGTCGACGTCGACCTCGCCCGTGAGCTGCGGGCGGGGCGCGAACTCCGCAAGTGCGCCATCGAGCCAGAGGCTCCGCTGCCGATACCGCGCCTGGCCGTCCACTACTGCCCCGTAGGGGCGGGACCTGTCCCGCCCGCGCGAAGCAGGGAGGCAGCCGCCTCGTCGAGAATCACGGTCGTTCTCCCTTCCCGCGAGCGCACGAGGCTTGCGGGCGTCGCGTGCGACGGCTCCTCGCCGAATGCGCGCAAAACAGCGGTCGCCTTCCCTTCACCGACCGCGAGAAAGACGACGTGCGAGCCTGACTCGAGCGCGGGGATCGTCAGGGTGATCCGCTGCACGAAGGGCTCGAGCCCGGGCTTGGCGACGACGGCAAGTCGATCGCGGACATCGAGGGACGGAGCGTCGGGGAAGAGCGATGCGGTATGCCCATCGGGACCGAGGCCGAGCAGGACGAGATCGAGCGGCTCGCCCGTAAGGGCGGCGTCGTAGACTGCGGCGGTGGCCTCCGGAGCAAGCGCAGTCGGCATCGCGTGGACGGCCGGCGGGACGACGAGGCGCTCGAGCAACGCCTCGCGCACGAGTAGCTGGTTCGAGCGGGGGTCGTCGGCCGGCACGCAGCGGTCGTCCCCGAACCAGACCTCGGCGTCCCCCCAGTCGGACTGCAGCTCCGCGGCCAGCTCGTACGCGCGGCGGGGAGTCGACCCGCCGGCGAGAACAATCGATCCGCCCGCGGCTGCCGCTTCCGCGAGCATTGCGGCGGCTGCGCCTGCGGCAGCCTCTGCGTTCGGGGTAACGACGATGTCGAAGGGCATGTGTGTCCTATCTTCTCAACCTGAGGCCTGATGTGGGTCAGGAGCACGTCTGGATGCGGCCCTGCACGCTGCGGATCGCATCCGCCGCGGTCGACATCAAGGCCACCAGCCTAAACGCCAACCGCGTCGAACGCGCTCCTTGGTGCATGACCGCCCCAAACGCACTCCTGACCCACATCAGACCTCTATGCTGCGCGCCGTGAACGTGACCATCGTCCGCCGCTCGTACGATGCCTTCGCCAGGGGCGACCTGGACGCCGTCGTCGCGGACATGGACGATGCGATCGAGTGGCAGCAGGCACAGGGTCTCCAGCATGGAGGGACATATCGGGGTCTTGCGCAGGTCAGGGCGAACGTGTTCGACCCGCTCGATCGCGACTGGTGGTCGGAGTTCTCCGCTGTACCCGATGAGTTTCTTGACGCCGGCGACGAGGTCGTCGTGCTCGGGCGCTACCGGGGTGTGGCGAAGGAGACCGGAAAGCTCCTCGACGTCCCGTTCGCCCACGTCTGGACACTCCGGGACGGCAAGGCGTGGCGGTTTCGGCAATTCCTCGACACCGCAGGATGGATCGAAGCGCTCTCACATGATTCCTGAGCTCATTGCCGTCGGGTTGACATGTCACCGGTCTGACTGCTTCACTCCTACGACCCTTTCGTCGGGTAGCGCGGAACAGAGCGTG
>JAYTJO010000546.1:0-3281 GCA_043730975.1 Thermoleophilia bacterium
GTACTGCAGCAGATCGATCGCGGTGGCCCGGATACACCCACTCGTTGTCGCGCCGCACAGGATCACCGAGTCGACGCCCTGCGAGACGAGCACGGAGGCGAGGTTGGTGCCGAAGAACCCGGACGCTCCCTTCTTCACCAGCACCGTCTCGTCCTCACGAGGGCCGAGCCGTGGATCGATAGCCGCCCAGGGGCCCCCGAGCTGGAGGACCGCGAGCGCAGGAACCTTCTGCATCCAGAGCCCTCCGTCCCGGAGGCTTGGCTCGAAGGCAATCGTCGTGAAGACGATCGGCAACCCCTTGTCGCGAGCAACGTCAAGCAGCCGCCTGGTCGCCTCCACCTGCGGGCTCAGGTCGGAACCCAGCGGGCACTCCGGGTCGGTGAACCCGCACGAGAAATCTATCACGAGGATCGCCGGATGCTCCCCTAGCGTGACCGCCTGTCCGAGCCCCGCCTTTTCGTAGACCTCCCGCGCCGCCTCGTCGGACACGTCACACCACCGCCGACGGTGCCGACAGGAGCTCCTCGCCGAAGCGTGCCCGCTTGACGAACTGCCCCGCACCGGGCTTTGCCACGAGCTCGTCGTTCTCCACGATCACCTGGCCCCGGACGAGCACGACCTCGGGTGCCCCCGTCACCTCGGTACCCTCGAACAGGTTGTAGTTGACGTTGGTGTGGTGGGTGGCCGCGGAGATCGTAAGCTTCTTGCTCGGATCCCAGATCACGATGTCCGCGTCCGAGCCCGGCGCGATCGTGCCCTTGCGCGGATAGAGCCCAAACAGCTTGGCGATGTTCGTCGAAACGAGCTCGACAAACCGGTTGGGCGTGATCCGACCGGTCGAGACGCCGAATGTCCAGAGCATGTGCAGTCGGTTCTCGATTCCGGGCCCCCCGTTCGGGACGACCTGGAACTCGCGCCCGTTGATCCCCTTCTGCTCGGGCCAGTTGAACGGGCAATGGTCGGTCGAGACGGCCGAGAGGGCGTCCGTCCGGATCGCTTTCCAGAGATGCTCCTGGTGCTCCTTGGGCCTCGGAGGCGGCGTGTAGATGTACTTCGCACCTTCCCAGTTCGGTGCCTCCATCATCGACTCGTCGATGAAGAAGTACTGGGTGCAGCTTTCGCCCCACACCCTCCAGCCCTTCTCGCGCGCGAGAGCGATCGGCTCGACCGACGGCTGACAGGATACGTGGACGACGTACAGTGGCGCGTCGGCCACGTGGGCGAGTTGGATCGCACGATTCGTCGCCTCGGCCTCGGTCTCCATTGGCCGACTGCGGGCATGCCAGACCGGATCGGTGTTCCCGGCGGCCACCGTCTCCTTGACGATGATGTCGATCGCGTCGCCGTTCTCGGCGTGCACCATGACAAGCGCGCCGGTCTCGTGCGCGACCTGCATCACCTTGAAGAGCGTCTCGTCGTCGACCATGACGGCGCCCTTGTAGGCCATGAAGAGCTTGTATGAGGTAACTCCCTCGTCGGGCAGCTTCGCGAGATCCTCGAGCGTGCCGCCCGTGTGCAGGTCTGTGACGGCGATGTGAAAGCCGACGTCGATCACCGGCGGGCAACGCTCGATCTTCTCGTGGTACTTGGCGAGCGCCTCCGCGAAGGTGTCGCCCGGAGTCTGGACGCAGAAGTCGATCAGCGTCGTTGTACCCCCGAAGGCGGCTGCCGTTGTCCCGGACGTGAAGTCATCGCAGGTTGTGGTGCCGCCGAAGAACATCTCGATATGCGTGTGCGGGTCGATTGCCCCCGGCATCACGATCTTCCCGGTCGCGTCAATCGTCCTCTCGGCCGAGACGTCGAGCGACCGACCGATCATCGAGATCACGCCGTCCTCGATGAACACGTCGGCAACGTAATCGTCTGCCGCCGTGATGATGCGCCCACCCTTGATCAGGATTGACATGTGCGTCACGCTCCTCTCTCCGGATTACTCCATGGTGTATACGCCCAGCCGCCCTCCGGCGTCAACCGACTACCGGCGGCCTCCGCTCGTGCCAGTCGGTCAACGTCTGGTAGGCGTGCGCCAGGCGCAGAACACTCTCCTCCGCAAACCGTCGTCCCACAAGCGCGAGACCGACGGGAAGGCCGTCCACGAATCCGCAGGGAACACTCGCGACGGGGAGCCCGGCGAGCGTCCACGGTGAGCTCGTCGGAATCACGCTGAGCCTGTAGAGCATCTCCTCGCCGCTCACCTCGACCGTCTCTTCGCCGATCCGCGGCGGCATTGTCAGCATCTGCGGCGCCGCGAGGACGTCGAATCGCTCCATCACCCCATCGAGTCGCTCGCAGTACCAGCGGCGGGCGCGACGGCCCGTGACACCTGCCGTGACAGGAAGCAGCAGCCCTGCCAGCAATCGTGCGCGAACATCGGGCCCGTAGTCGCCGAGCCGGGACCGCAGCCATGGCAAATGCACCTCGGCGGCCTCCGGAAGCATGATCAGCGGCAGAATCGCGCCGGCCTCGTCGAGGAACGGAACCTCGACCTCCTCGATGACGGCGCCCGCCGCCGCCAGCCTCTCGACGGCCTCTCGCACCGCCGAGCCGATCCGGGGATCGGCCCGGTCGACGAGCACGGTTACGACCCCTACGCGAAGCCCGTCGGCCCCTCGCTCGAGCTCGCGCCGATACTGCGGCACGGGCAGATCGGCAGTCGTCGGGTCGCGGGGATCATGGCCTGCGATCACCTCCAGCACGATGGCGCAATCCTCCGCGCTCGGCGCGATCGGCCCGACGGTGTCGAGGGTGAACGAGACCGGCACGACGCCCCTGTTGGAAACCCGGCCGGATGTCGGACGGATACCCGTGACGCCGCAGAAGGATGCGGGGATCCGGATCGAGCCGGCCGTATCGGTGCCGAGCGTTGCGGGCACGAGCCGTGCCGCTGCCGCGGCCCCGCTGCCGCCACTCGAGCCGCCACAGATCCGATCGGTCGCCCACGGGTTCCTCGCCGGGCCGAAATGCGGGCTCGTCGTCGTTGCCCCGAGGGCGAACTCGTGCGTATTGAGCTTGCCGACCACGACAGCTCCCGCGGCCCGCAACGCCTCGACCGTCGCTGCATCCGTTCGCGCTATGTTCTCGGCCAGGATGCGAGACGCCGCGGTCGTCCGCGCTCCGGCAACGTCGATCACGTCTTTCACAGCGATCGGCACACCGTGTAGAAGGCCCCGGGGTTCCTCGCGATCGAGAGCGTCAGCCTCGGCGAGAGCCTCGTCGGCCCGGACGCTGATGAACGAGTTGAGCTCGGGGTCGATCTCTGCGATGCACCGCAGGCTCTCCTC
>JAYTJO010000547.1:0-3189 GCA_043730975.1 Thermoleophilia bacterium
ACCTGCCACCCCCGCGGGACCAGCCGGTCCGCGGAAGTTGCCGACGAGCTTCTTGGCTCCGATCGACTTGTTCTTGATCTTGATTCCGGTGATCGTGCCGTTCGCGATCTGCTTGCCGGTGATCAGAGCGGCGGTGGTCGCTGTCGCGGTTCCAGCCGTCGCCACGAGCAGCGCTATCAGGGCGACGATCATCGCCGGAGATACGCGCCGAACCCTCGGTGTAGCCATGTCTGTGTCCTCCGTCGTCGAATGCCACAGCCGGTGCTGCAGCCGGGTGTCAAATCGGCATTCCCGGCCGGGGGCGTGACCCCTTCCGAGGGATGGGCAATCGCGCCGAGCCCTGGGACGAGGACCGAGGCGGCGAACGGAGGCCAACCGAGTTCTTCCTCGAGGTCGGTCGAGAGACGGTCGCCGCGGGGGCGAAGCATTGCTCGTGGAACGTGGAAGACCTGCCCCGCGCTACGTCGGCAAGAGGCCACGAAGGACGAGGTCGATCAGCACGCCGCGAGAGCGCGCTTCGTCCCAGTCGTGCGCTCGACGCAAATGACGGTACGTGCGGTCGACCGCGTTGACGATCACCGTCGCGGTCTCCTCCACCTCGACGTGTCTGATCGAGCCGTCGGCGATGCCGTCCGAGAGCAGTCGCTCGATCGGGTTGATGTATCCCTCACGCGATCGCACCTCGTCGGCGGACTCGTGGAAGAACCGCCGGTCTGCCTCCTCGTCGAGTGCAGCGAGGAACGAGAGATGGTCTTCGGTCACCTCGCAGACGGCGACGAGCGTTGCCGCGAGACGTTCCGCCCCGGTGCCGAGCCCTGTCACCGACGGCCAGAGCGCAGCCTTGAACGCATCCTCGTAGTCGCGGGCGAGCAGCGCGAAGATCTCGTCGCGGCCGAGCCCACGACGGTGCAGCGTCATCCGCGAGACCCCCGACTCCTCGGCGATGCGGGTGAGGGTTGCGGATTGCCAGCCGCCTGCGGCGATTGCGCGGCGGGCGCCGTCGATCACGCGTTGCTCGGTGCTCTCGACCTGGGCCATTCGAGTTGAGACGATAGCGTTGCGCGAACGGTACGACAATGTCACACTGTCACGACATCGCCAGCGTCGACCCCGCTCCGGGGTCGACCGATCCCTAGGAGGCCACCACCATGCCGATGATCGAGGTCAAGCTGTACGACCGCCGCGTCACCGAGGAGTCCGTGCCGAAGATGATCGAGGCACTCACGAACGCGCTTGCCGAGTCGAGCGGTGCAGCGCCGGAGCACATCCAGGTCGTCATCCAGGGCGTCGCACCGAGCCACTGGGGCGTCGGCGGGAAGCCGCAGTCGTAAATGACGAGCAGAACGGGAAAGGAAGGACATGGCTTCTGAAGTACTGATGCCGTCATCCCCGTCCGAGGCGGTAGCGCTGTTCGGCGACGGCACCGCGACGACCGTGATCGGCGGAGGAACCGTCCTCATGCCGGAGATCAGCTACGGACGTCTCTCACCCGGCCGGGTGCTCCTGCTCTCGAACGCGGGACTCGATACCGTCGCGATCGACGGGGACACGATCACGATCGGGGCGACGACACGGGTTGGCGCGCTGACCGAGCTCGGAATCGCGGGACTTGCCGCCTGCGCCGGCAACGTCGCAGACGGTGAGATTCGCTCGCAGGCGACGGTGGGTGGAAACCTTTGCGTCGGTCAGGGCCACGAGGCACCGCGCGGCGACCTCCAGGGTGCGCTGCTGGCTCTCGATGCCACGGTTCGCTCGGCAGGTCCCGACGGCGAGAAGACCGAATCTCTCGAGGCGTTCCTCCCCCACCGGCACGGCCGTCTCGTCCTCGACGTCAGCTTCACGCGGCCGGCCGCCTCGGCCTTCGCCGCGCTCGAGTACCCGCACACGCACGAGTACACCGTGCTCGCAGTCTCCGGGGCCCGTTCGACCGACGGCACGATCCGACTCGCGGTCACCGGTGTGGCCGGGCCGGGTGCACGCCTTCGCTCGGCCGAGGCTGCCGCTTCGGATCCGGAGGCGGCAGGAGCCGCATCCGTCAACGACGTCACGTTTGCTGACGACGCGCTCGCATCTGCCTGGTATCGCGAGCAGACGTTGCCGGTGCTCGTTCGTCGCGTTCTCCACCAACTCGAGGAGTCGGCATGAACCTCACGGTCAACGGAGTCGAGACCCCGGTCGAGAGCGGACCGTTGACGAGTCTGCTCGACGTGCTTCGCGAGGAGCTCGGGATCACGAGCGCGAAGGTGGGGTGCGAGCAGGGTGGCTGTGGCGCCTGCACCGTGCTCGTCGACGGCGAGCCGCGGCGGTCGTGCCTCACGCCCGCCGCTTCGGTCGATGGGGCCTCGATCACCACGGTCGAGGGCTTGGGCTCACCGGAGAGCATGTCCCCGGTGCAACAGGCCTTCACCCACCACTACGCCGCACAGTGCGGCTTCTGCACCTCGGGAATGATGATGGCCTCACAGGCATACATCGACGGCGGCGGAACTGACGACCGCGAGGCCATCCAGCACGCGCTCGCTGGCCACGTCTGTCGCTGTACGGGCTACGTGAAGATCATCGACGCCGTCGCAGCCGTCGCACGCGGCGAGTCGTTCGACCCCAACGTCACGGCGGCAGGCACAGCCATGAAAAACCTGGGAGGTATGGCATGAAAGCGGTCGGCGCGCGCGTCCCCCGCTACGACGGCGTCGCACACGCGACCGGCCGGACCGAGTTCGTCGACGACGTCCGGATCCCCGGCACGCTCTGGGTAAAAGCGTTCCGGTCGCCGGTGCACAACGCCACGATGACGAACCTCGACACGAGCAGGGCCGAGGCGATGAAGGGCGTCCACGTGATCACGTGGGAGGATGTCCCGCTCCTCTCGTACGGCCACCTCTCAGCCCTCGGCATCCCGGCCGACGAGCCGCTCCTTGCGAAGGGTGAGGTTCGGTACCTCGGTCAGCCGATCGCGATCGTCGCAGCTCCCAGCGAGGAGGCGGCGATGGCAGCGGTGGAGGCGATCACCGCCGACTTCGAGGAGCACCCAGCGCTCTTCGACGTCCGCAAGGCGTTCGACTCGGATGCCCCTGTGATCCATGAGGAAGGCAACTGGTACACGCACTTCGAGAACGAGATGGATCGACGTCAGATCCGCAAGGGCAATATCGAGGAGGCGTTCGACAGGGCCGACCTGATCGTCCAGGG
>JAYTJO010000548.1:0-2527 GCA_043730975.1 Thermoleophilia bacterium
GCCGCCCCCTGTGAGATCACGATCTCCTCGCCCCACGCGATCTTTCCGTGCCGGGCGAGGTGGCAGGCGATCGGCCCCGCCGCTGAGCCCGTTGCCGCGTCCTCGCCGGCATCCCAGAACATCCTGGTCGTCCAGCGATTACCGGAGCCGGCAAAGCAGTTCACTCCTGTGACGCCGCGCGCGACGATCGCAGCCATGTCGGGCCTGAGTCCGGCTACCTGCTCCTCGGACTCGAGCGCCACGAGGATGTGCGTGGCGCCGTTGTCGTAGAGCTCGACCGGGAGATCGGCCTTCTCGACACCGATCGCTGCCAGGAGCGCCTCTGTCCCTTCGACCTCCTCCACGGTCGGCACCGGCTGCTCCATCCGACCGAAGATGATCTTGCCCGACTGCTCGCGCTCGAGCGTGACGGGAACGGTGCCCCGCCCGGTCTCGATGTTGATCACCCCGAGCTGCATGGGCGCGGCCAGCACGAACGCCGTGCCAAGCGTCGGGTGCCCCGCGAAGGGCAACTCGACCGTCGGTGTGAAGATCCTGATTCGCACGTGCCCATCGCTCTCCGGCGAGAGAACGAAGACCGACTCGCTGAACCCGACCTCAAGCGCGAGAGCCTGCATCGTCTGAGTGTCGAGATCCCGTGCATCGGTGAAGACGGCGAGCTGATTCCCTGTGAGCGGGGTGTCGGTGAAGACGTCGGTGATGACGTAGCGGAACGTTCTCATCGGTAGCCCCTACGCACCGGCGCGGGCCCAGTCCGTCGGGACGTCCGAGCCACCCTCTTCGCTGACCCGGGCGCCGAAGCGCACGAAGGTCGGAGTCGGCACGACCTTGCCGGCGACGAGCGCCTCGCCCTGCTTGAACCCTGTCGCCCGGGCGAGCAGGCTCGGCGGCACGAATGAGAAGACCTCGGTGAGGTGGCCGACGTCGGCGACCGAGTTCATCCGCATCAGGAGCAGGTTGTCGCATTGCGAGACGATGTTCTCGTGCACCTTCTGCGGCCGCTGCGTCGACAGCAGGAGGTAGAGGCCGAACTTGCGCCCCTCCGCCGCGATCTTGATCGCCGTCTCGGTGGCGAGAAACTGCAGCCCGCCCTCCGGGAACTGAGGGCAAACGTTGTGTGCCTCGTCGATCACGACGAGCAGCGGTCGCCGTTCGAGCCGCTTCTCCCAGAGGCGCGAGAGGACGGCCTGGGCGACGAGCGTCTTCTCCATCGGCGTGCCGAGCGTGCCGATGTCGACGACGAGACAGCGCCAGTCGTCGCGATCGAGGTCCTCGAGCACGGTGCCCGCCTGCTCTCTGGCCCAGACACCGAAGCGGTCGACGCCGAGGTTACGGATTCTCCGGATCAGCCGATCGAGGCCCTCGTTCACGGGTTCCGTGCTCCCCGACGCGATCGCCTGGTAGGCCGCCGATCCGGGGCCTTCCGCGAGCGCGCGAAGCAGCTCGTCGTACTCGTCGGAGTCGCGGATCGGGTCGAGCTGGAGGACGCCTGCGTAGGCAGCGCCGTCCAGCTCCGGGAAGCGGATCCGGAGCCTGTCGTCTCCCTCCGCCGCCGGTGAGCGCACGAGGATCGAGGGCGCGAGCGCCTTCAGTCGCGCTGCCAGAACGGGGTCGGCGGCGGCACGGGCCTCGCGCAGCCGGACGAAGTCGGAGTTCGGGTCGATCACGACGACGCGGAGCTCCGTGTTGAGCAGGAGCTGTTCGAGCACGACGCCGAGCGAGTACGTCTTCCCGGATCCCGACTGGCCACAGAGGAACGTGTGGCGATCGAAGCCGCCGGCGTCGATCCGCGCGGGCACGACCTCGTCCCGGCCGGCGAGCACGGTCCCGATCACGAGATCCGTGGTGTCGCGCTTTGGCCGCGACAGCTCCGCGACCTCGCGGCCGGTCGCCTCCTCAATGCGCGCGTCGACGAACGGGGCACCGTCGCCCGAGAGAACGACGCCGGCTCCCTCGACCACTCGCACCTGGACGCGGGCCTGGATGTCGAGCGAGCCGTCGCCGGAAAGGCTTTCACCGTCCAGGGAGGCGCCGACCTCGGGGCCGTCGCGCGTCACGAGCTCCTGCGTGATCAGCTGGCCGAGCCGTCGTGTGTCACCATCGACGAGGGCGACGAATCCACCGGGCGGGGGCACCGTGCTCCCGATCGCGATCTGGTAGCTGAAGGAGCGGCCGTCCATCGAGATCGCCGCGGCGGGGATCGCCTGCTCGAACCGCCGACGTAGCTCACGAAAGCGCCCGATCGCGCCGCCGAGCTCGTCAGGGGGAGGGGTGGTCACGGGCAGAGGTTATCCGCTGTTCAGCCTCGACCCACTTCGCGTGATGCTTCTTGGCCCAGGTCTCATCGACGTCGCCGACCGTCATGCCTCGCAACGCGTGGCGCGTGCTCGGGTGGATCAGTGCGAGGTAGAGGTGCCCGACGAGCAGGCCGATCGACGCGAATGTGAGCGCGTCGTGCACGGTGCCGGTGCCGGCAAAGATGAACCGGTGGTCGCGCTCTCCGAGCCAGAGGAAGAACCCGGAGAGA
>JAYTJO010000549.1:0-2233 GCA_043730975.1 Thermoleophilia bacterium
CAGGAGCAATCCGCCCCGTGCGATTCCCGGAAGCTCCTTGCGAAGCCGCCAGAGGAAGACCCCGACCGCGAGGAGCACGAACCCGTAGAGCGCGGTCGCGCGCACGTGAACGTAGATCGTGTCGGTCAACGGGAGCCCGAGGCGTGGAATGTCCTCCCCTCCCGAGTGGGGCCCGGAGGCCGTCGAAACGGTACCGGTGACGACGAGCACGGCACAGGCCGCGACGCCGATCGCCGCGAGCCTCCGGAGCCACTGGGACGCGACCGCCGGAGCGAGGCCCCGGTAGAGGCTCCAGCCTTCGATCGTGACAACGACGGACCCGGCGACGACCAGAAGCGCCAGGAGGAAGTGGGACATCACGGCGATGGGGTGGAGATCGAGAAGGACGGTGACACCGCCGAGGGGGATCTGGGCAATCGTGCCGAGGGCCGTCGCGAGTGCAACGTTGCGCACCCACCGCGGCAACCCTTCGACCCGCCGTGCAGCAAGCCAGGTGATGAGAGTAAACACGATCCCAACGAGAGCAACCATGCGATTGCCGAACTCGATCGCGGCATGACCGCCCGTCTCGGGGTACGGCTTGTCCCCGCACTGCGGCCAGTTGTCGCAGCCGAGACCCGAGGCCGTCAGGCGTACGACGGCACCGCTCGTGACAACGACCCAGAGCGTGAAAAGGGTGATGCTCGAGAGTTGAAGGAATCGTCGCGGCGATACGACGCGGCGCACGCGGGCGGGCTTCACGGTGTCGGCAGTCTCGCTGCTGCTCATCGAAACTCGACGCCTGACCCCTCGACGACGCGACCGACGCAATAGAGCTCGAGGCCGAGCCTGGAGAAGCTCGCGTCGAGCACAGCGCTCTTGTCGGCGGGAAGCGAGACGAGCATCCCTCCCGCGGTCTGGGGATCGAACGCGAGCGCCTCGGCTGCCGCAGAAGCGGTGCTCTCGAGGTGCGCGCCGGCGTAGTCGCGGTTGCGCCGATCTCCGCCGGTGCGGGTGCCGTCGCTCGCGAGCTCGAACGCTCCCGGGAGCGCAGGGAGCGCTGCCGCATCGAGCTCGATCCGCACCTTGCTGCGCGACGCCATCTCGTGGGCATGGCCAAGGAGCCCGAAGCCCGTCACATCGGTGACGGCGTTGGGGCCGAAGGGTCGCAACGCGTCGGCAGCTGCGCGATTGAGCGTGCGCATCGCGACGACGGCGGCGTCGAGCGCTCCTGCGGGCGCTCGGCCGTCGCGTTGGGACTGGAGCACGAGACCTGTCCCGAGCGCTTTCGTCAGAAACAGAGCGTCGCCCGGCATCGCTCCGCTCTTCGGCCAGATGCCGCTCGGATGGACGGTACCGACGACCGCGAGCCCGTACTTCGGCTCGTCGTCACGGATCGTGTGGCCGCCGGCGAGGATCGCGCCCGCGGCCCGGACCACCTCGTCGGCGCCCGCAAGAATCTCTCCGAGGATCTCTGTGGGAAGCTCCTCAGGAAACGCGGCGATCGAGAGTGCGAGCAGCGGCAGGCCGCCCATCGCGAGGACGTCGTTGAGGGCGTTCGTGGCTGCGATGGCGCCGAAGTCCCGTGGGTCATCGACGACGGGTGGGAAGAAGTCGACGGTGAAGACGATCGCGCGGTCGTCGTCCAGGCGGTAGACGGCGGCGTCGTCGGCCGGGTCGAGCCCGACGAGGAGCTCTGCGGAATCGACCGGAACGAAGCCGGCGAGCAGCTTCTCGAGCCGGGCGGCCGGGTACTTCGCGGCGCACCCGCCGGCCTTCGCGAGCGAGGTCAGCGTCGGGGTCACGGACACGAAATCAGTGTACGCACCGGGTGTGCGGCGTCTCACAGCATCAAACAGGTAACAGTGTGGTTGTGAGGCGTCGTGCAGCCGCAATCAACACGAAGCGGGGTGTCCCGCAACGATCTTTTGGGTCTGCCGTTGCGGGACATCCCGTGCGAAGGATTCCCGAACTACAACGAGAACAGAGGGGCGGAGAGTCATACCCCTTCCCCTCTCCTCCCTGATCCACGCGAAGGCCGCTACCCCCCTGGCGGCCTTCGTTCTGTCTGTGTAAGGATCAGCCGATGCCTTCCGCGCTCATCACCGGTGGTTCTTCCGGGATCGGGCTCGCGATCGCCCACATGCTCGGTGCCGAGGGGTACTCCCTCACGCTCGCCGGTCGACACCTCGATCGTCTCGAGGCTGCCCGTGACGGCCTCGACGCTTCGATCGTCGTCGCCGACGTGTCGTCG
>JAYTJO010000550.1:0-5133 GCA_043730975.1 Thermoleophilia bacterium
GTCCAGTGCCGCCCGCCGAGCGAGATCGAGCGCGACCGCGAGGTCAGGAGGGAGACCCGACGAGATATCGATCGCGGCCCCCGTCAGCGGATGCGTGAAGACGAGGCGGCGAGCGTGGAGGAACTGCCGCTCGAGCCCGAGATCGCCCGCAACGCCGTAGACGGGATCGCCGCTGACGGGCAGCCCGATCGCCTCGAGATGGACACGAATCTGGTGGGTGCGGCCGGTCTCGAGCTTGACATCGAGGAGCGTGCGCTCGCGCATCGCTTCTCTTACCTCGAACCATGTCACCGCCTCCCGTGGTGTCGGCGTGTCGAGCGAGTGTCGGGTTCGATCGCGGCTGTCCCGGCCGACCGGCGCCTCGATGCGTCCGGACGTCGACCCGGGTACGCCGAGCACGAGTGCCGCATACGTCCGCTCGACCTCACGCTTGCGGATCATCTCCCGGAGTAGGTCAAACGCCTCGGACGACCGGGCGACGACGAGGAGACCGGATGTGTCGCGATCGAGGCGATGGACGATTCCAGGCCGATCGTCGTCCTCACCGCCCTTCGCTCCGTGCTGAAGGAGACCCTGGACGAGTGTCCCCGTGCGCGTCGATCCTGCAGGATGAACAACGAGGCCCGCCGGCTTGTCCACGACGAGGAGGTGCTCGTCCTCCCAGGCGATCGCGATGTCGAGGGCCTCCCCTCGTAGCGGCTCGATCTCGGGGATCTCGACCGAGATCTCCTCTCCCCCTTCGAGTCGGAAGCTCTTCGCGCGTGGCTCACCGTCGACGAGAACGAGACCGCCCGAGATCAGTCGTTCGGCGAGCGCGCGCGACTCGAGCTCTGGGCGCGCGGCAAGCACACGGTCGAGCCGCGCGCCCACCTGCGGTTCACGAACGAGAAAGCGGAGCCGTGCCAACGCGTGGGCTTGCCCGGTCGGCCGCAACGAACGAGGCGAAGAGCAGCCCCACGCCTACGACGATGAATGTATCGGCGAGATTGAACGCCGGCCAGTAGGCGAAATCGAGGAAGTCCGTAACGTGCCCGAGCCGAACGCGGTCGAGCAGATTTGCGACGCTGCCCCCGATCACGAGCCCGAGCGCAACGGGTATCAGGGGATGGCGTTGCGCTGTTCTCGCGAAGAAGACGAGCATCGCTCCGACGGCCACCGCCGTGAGAGCGATCACCACGGAGGTCGAGTTGGAAAAGAGGCCGAACGCGATTCCCGTGTTCTGGACGTGATGGATGCTGAAGGGGCCGATCGATACGGCCGTATCACCGAGCGGGAGCTGCGCGGAAACGACCGCCTTCGTCAGCTGGTCGGCAACGATCGCCGTGCCCGCAATCACGACGAGTGCAATCCACTGCGCGCGAGCGGCCCCGATCCGCCGCTCCGCGCCGGAGATCGGCTGCAGGGCGTTCGTCGATGAGCCCATCCGGACGTCGATCCGGCGCGGGGGCGCACTGCGAGCGGGCTCGCTCACCCGTGCTCCTGCAACCGCTTGTCGTCGAGGCAGAGGATCGCGTACGGGACAGCGTCCAGTCGCTCCTCCGGGATCACGGCTCCGCACCTCGCACAGGTCCCATAGGTTCCCTCGTCGATGCGCGCGATGGCGACGTCGATCTCGGCGACGACGTTGTCGGCGTTTTCACCCAGGGACTGATCGAGCTCCCGGTCGACGAGGTCCGTGGCGTGATCGGCAAGGTGCTGATCACCCGCGGGCGAGTTGAACTCGCCACCGTCGTCATCGGCGACCAGGTCGGCGGCGGCGTGGAGCATCCGGTCCCGCAATCCAAGAAGCTCCGCCCGCCTGATTGCGAGATCGATGGTCATGCTGCTCCTTCCTGAGCATCAGTGTCCGGGCGTCTGAGACCGAGGGTCGAGGCGAGAAGCGCGACGACGGAGTCGTTCGCGCGTCCCTTTTCCGGTGCAGCGACGACTCTGAGCTTCCAGGCGTCGCCATACCGCCCAACGACGGCCGAGCGAGTGCCTCCAGGTGAAACCCGGAGGTTGAGACGAATCGGTGTTGCGTCGGCCGGGGGCGTCATCACCCCACAGGATAGTGGTGCTTACCCGGCGAGCTTCCGCACATCGTCGGAATCGCTGCGCGGCGGCAGAGAAACAGGTGAGGGCTGCGACGTCGAAGTCGATACCGTCCAACCGGGTGCCACGCTCGGAGGAGCGTCTGTGGTCTCCTTCGCATCAGCTTCTCTCGCCTCGGGGTGTCCCTCATCCACGACGGCAAGGGCCGAACGCAGAAGAGCCTGGACGCGACGGACGTCGCCCATTACCTGTTCCTTCTCGGTGATCGAGTCACGCAGCACCTTCCGGGCCTCGGCGTTCGCCTCCGTCACGATGACGTCAGCCTCGCGCCGCGCAGCCTCCTTCAGATCCTGGGACGCCCGCTCCGCCGAGACGAGAGTCGAACGCAGGAGCCCCTCGAGCTCGACGTGGCGTGTTACCTCGGTCTCGAGCTCGTCCACACGCTCGACGAGCTGCGACCGTTCGCGCCAGACCGCTTCGAAGCTGTCAGCGATGTCGTCCATCATCCGATGGACGGCGCTCTTGCGGTACCCGAACAGTCCGCGTTTGAGCTGGATGTGTCGAATTTCGACGGGTGTCAATGGCATGACGGTCTCCTCCTGTTCCCTAGTGTAGGCGTTCGATCAGGCCGATCAACAATCGCTGGCCGACGACGAGTGTGATGATCGCGACGATCGGCGAGAGATCGAGCGGGCCGACCGACGGTAGGATACGGCGAAAGATGCGGAGATACGGTCCGCAGACATCGTCGAGAAAGCGCTGAACCCGGTGCAGCGAGTACGGCATCCGGATCCATGATGTGAGGACATACGCGAGAATCAGCAGGATGTAGACATCGAAAAAGACCTCGACGAACTGCTGCACGGTCGATGCGATGTCAGCGAGCAGGAAAACAGTGTCGGCGGGGCCCACGGTCGGAGTTTCGCTACCCCGCGCGGGATCCCTGCGTTAGATCTGTGTCGGAGCCAGGCTGAAGCCTGGCACCGACGCTCCTCTCACCCTCAAGCCTGATTGAAGAAACCACCTTTGTCGAGCATCCGTGCGCGTTCCTCGGCCGACACCTCGACGTTCCGCGGTGTGAGGAGAAAGACCTTGTCGGCGACGCGCTGCATGCTGCCGTTGAGGGCGTAGGTGAGGCCGCTCGCGAAGTCGATCAGTCGTTTCGAGAGCTCGTTGTCGGCGCTCTGCAGATTGAGAATCACAGGCACCGAGTCCTTGAACTTGTCCGCGATCTGCTGGGCGTCGTTGAAGCTCCGCGGCAGCACGAGATGGACGCTCGTCTTGCCCGTGTCGGCCGACCGCAGCCTCGTTGGCCTCGCCGAACGTGATGACGACGCTACGGCAGCGGGAGCCGCCTCGACACTCGTGCTGTCGTCGGTCCAGCCGTCGGGCTCGCGTCGCCGGGGGAGCCGTCGGACGTTCTGCCGCGTCGAACGCGAGCGGTACTCCCGGTCGAGCTCCTCCTGGGTCTCGAGGCCATCCTCATCCCACTCCTCGTCCTCGGCAATGCCGAAGTAGACGAGTGTTCGATTCCAGACATCCGAGAAGCCCATAACGGGCAGGATCGTATCCCAGACGTCGGATTAGTGCGCCATCTTCACTGTTTCACCGGAAACCCCCGTAGGTCGAGGCGCATGCCTCGCCCGGGAGCGGTCACAGCCGCCGCGGCCTTTGGGGGCAAACAGGCGCAACGTGATGAGACGCCGCACTAGCGAAACAGCGTGCTGCCGACACGGATATGGGTCGCGCCCTCCTCGACACCCACGCGCCAATCCTGCGAGGTGCCCATCGAGAGCTGCGCCAGGCCGTGTTGTCGCGCCAGCTCGGCGAGTCGCCGGAAGGTCGGTCTGCTCGCCTCCGGATCCTCGCTGAACGGGGGCATCGCCATCAGGCCGCAGATGCCAGGGTGGCGCGTGAGAAAGCCCTCGATCTCGCTCTCCTCTACCCCGCTCTTCGAGGCCTCTCCCGACAGGTTTACCTCCAGGAGGGCAGGAATCGACAGTCTCCGGGCCGCAGAGTCGGTATCGACGGCGTGGACGAGCTCGCAGATCGAGTCGACGATGCGCGCCTTGTTGGACTGCAGGGCGCCGATGAAGTGCCAGCGGAAGCTGTCGCCATGGAGGTCATACTTGCGTTGCATGTCCTGGACTCGATTCTCGCCGACGACCTCGACTCCGGCCTCGGCAAGAAGTGCCATCTCCTCCGGAGCGACGTACTTCGTTGCGGCAACGACGGTGACACCGTCGCCGGCCTCGGCACAGACGGCCCGATAGGTCTCGGCGAGAGCGACGGCGTTCATCCGAGCTCCGTGAGCGCACGCTCGAGGAGCCAGTCCCGGTTGTTTCGGGCCGGGTCGGTGACAACGGCGTCGAGCAGCGTTGCCAGAACACGTCCGATCTGTGGTCCCTCGCCGAAGCCATTCGCGATCAGATCGTCACCACTGAGGGCCAGATCACGTATGCGGTGCGGTTGAGACCGCTCCTGCTGCAGGAGCCGTGCGAGGCTCGCGAGCGCCTCATGCTCGGTCGCCGAAACGCGCTTCGCGCTCAGGTCAGCGTGCTTGTGCGCGACCAGGTCGAATGCGAGCTCGTCCCCGTGCTCCGCCAGAAAGCGGCGCGCATGGAGCTCGTCGATCGGCCCATCGAGTCCGAAGGCGTGTCCAGCCACGATCCGGGACACCGCGTGCTGCACGTCGGTCGGGTACCGGAGCCGTGCGAGGATGACCCGGGCGAGGCGCGCACCGAGCAGCGCGTGACGCTCCTTCCGTGCCTCCGCCTCGACCTTGCCGAGGTCATGAAGGAGACAGGCAAGCCTCACCACGAGCCGGTCGCCCGCGTCGGCGGAGTTCTGCACGACAGCAAATACGTGCTCCTCGAGCGACAGCGGTTGCCGATCCGTGTGGAGCGAGTACCCGAACGTCGGGACGAACTCGGGGATGATCGCGGCGAGTACTCCTGTGTCCCGTGCCAGCAAGAGCGCTTTCTGGGGCGCACGACCGAGCAGGAGCTTCGAGAGCTCGCCCATGCCGTCCGCCTTGATCCCACCACCGATGCGCTCCGCCGAGACATGGGCAAGCCCGGAAACGCAGGCGTTCATCTGTGC